>DQTK01000088.1 GCA_015662815.1 Aquifex aeolicus
GAAAGAAAATAGGATAAAGCAATAGAAATGGAGCTGAAGGGAAACGAAGAGTTATATTGGTTTGGCGAAGCTTATATGTTTTGGCTAAACTTCCTGCTTAAATCCTAACTCCTCTAATTATTAAACAGGCTCATGTTTTGAAAAATTAGTTGCTAAGACTTTCTGAGGCTGAGGTCTCCAGATAGAAACTCTCTTAACCCTCTATCGGTGAGAATTAATGCTCCTCCTCTGGTAGAAATGCCTATGAATTTTCCTCTGATTTCTTCTTCTCCTCCTATCAGTTTCACTTCTTCCCCTATGAAGCTCAATTTTTTCTCGATTTTTTCTTTAAAAACTTTAAATCCTCTTTTTCTAAACAGTTCTAAATCTTTTTCTATATTTTCCAGAATTTTTAAAAGAAGTTCTCTTCTATCCCATTCTTTACCGGTAATAAGCCTTAGAGTAGTTGCTCTGTCTTTTATTGCTTCAGGTAGATTTTTCTGATTTACATTTATACCTATGCCTACCACGAGTTTGTTCTTATAAAGTTCACAGAGGATTCCCGAGAGTTTTTTATTCCGATAGTATATATCGTTCGGCCATTTGAGAGAGAAACTTACCCCTGTGAGCTTTTCAAGTGAAGTAGCTATAGAATAGCCGACTACTAAGGGCATTTCTATGAGACTCGGAAAGTTATTAGGGTTTTCCAAAAAGCTGAAATATAATCCCCCTTCCTGAGAAATCCATTTTCTTCCGAGTCTTCCCTTTCCTTGAGTTTGATAATCTGCTACGATTACCGCACCATACTTTACGTTCCATTCTTTAAGTCTCTTCTGAGTAGAATCGGTTTCTTTAAGCCAGAGCAGTGTCGTAAACATAATCTTAAAGTTTAAATAGCTTTCAGCAATTTTTTGGTATATTCATGTTTAGGGTTATCAAAAATTTCGTAGACGTTTCCCTCTTCAACTATACTACCTTCCTTTAAAACTATAACCCTGTCTCCTACTTCGGCTACTACACCGAAATCATGGGTAATGAGAATTATTGCTTTTCCTTCTTCCTTCATTTTCCTGAATAGATTGAGAATTTTCTTCTGCACGGAAACGTCAAGAGCGGTTGTAGGTTCATCGGCAAGAATTAACGGCGGATTGCAAACTATAGCACTTGCTATACATACCCTTTGTTTGAGACCCCCCGATAACTGATGGGGATACATGTTGTATTTTTCTTCCGCTTTGGGAATTCCCACTTTCTTCATAGCTTTTATAGTTTCTTCATAGGCTTTATTTTTATCTCCGTAATGTGCTACATAGGTTTCTCCTATCTGTGTACCTACGGTGAATAACGGGTCAAGATAAAGCGAAGGTTCTTGAAATACTATTCCTATTTCTTTTCCCCTTATCTTTCTCAGTTCTCTTTCATTTAAAGAAAGCAGGTTTTTACCCTTGAAGTTTATTTCCCCTTTGACCCTTGCATAATTAGGTAGAAGCCCCAAAATAGTGTAAAATATGGAACTTTTTCCAGAACCGCTTTCACCTACTATACAAAGAATCTCCCTTCCTTTTAAGGAGAAGTTAATCCCGTGTAGGGCTTTTGTATCCCCGTACCATAATTCTAAGTTTTTCACCTCAAGGAGTTTCATTTAACACTTCTTCTATAACTTTTCTGAGCCTATCGTAGGTGCTAAATAAGTCTTCAGAAATTACCTTGGTTCTTCCGAGAACGGGCATGAAATTTGTATCTCCATTCCATCTCGGAACTACATGGAGATGTATATGTTCCTCTAAACCTGCTCCTGCAGGCCGTCCGAAGTTATATCCCACATTAAAGCCGTGAGCTTTATACTCCTTTTTTAAGGCTTTCAAAGCTACACAAAGAAGTCTATGCATTTCGAGAGCTGTTTCTTCGTCTATTTCTGAATAATCTCCTGTATGCTTTATGGGAACTATCATCAAATGTCCACTGTTATAAGGATATTTATTTAGAATAATAAAAGCCCTTTTACCTTTATAAACCAGAAGGAAATCCTTCCATTTTTCGGGGGGTTGCTTTATCGCATTACATAGAAAGCACCCTTCTATATTGTCAACATTTTCAACATAGCTTCTTCTCCAAGGAGCCCACAGGATTTTCATCAATAAACATTTTACAGAATAAACTAAGTTTTAACGAGGGAGGGTAAAATCATGAGAAAACTTTTATTGATTTTATTCATTCTTTCTTTTCCGTTCGGAAGCGAACATGCTAAATTTGTACAAACCCCGTATCAAGCCCCCTTTAAAGTGGTTGTGGAATTTTACTTCGATGAACCAGAAAAGATAAGACCCGCACTTCTTTGGATATCTAACATAATCTATGTTTTATCAAAGGAACCGTACAACTTTATACCACAAATAAAAGAAATAAAGCGGAGCAGGGAACAAATAAGGTAAGTTTTATTCGTATTCTATGGAATCCTTGTCTAACTCTTCGTACTTTTCACTCATCTCCACAGCTTGTTCGAAGAGCTGTCTTTCTCTTTCTGTAATTTCTATAGGTTTTCTTTCTTTAACGGGCACAACTTCTTCCGCACTTTCTCTTCTTTGTTTACCTTCGAGAACAGCATCTGCTATCTTAGAAGACAAGAGTTTTATAGACTTTATAGCATCATCGTTTCCGGGTATAGGATAATCTATCAGTGTCGGGTCACAGTTAGAATCAGCTACAGCAACTACGGGAATTCCAAGCTTTTTGGCTTCAGTTACCGCTATTTTTTCCCTTATGGTATCAACAATCCAAATAACGTCGGGAAGTTTTTTCATATCTCTAATACCGTTGTATAGCTTTCTCAGTTTTTCCATTTTTCTTTTTAGTCTCCTTACTTCTTTTTTGGGAAGTACATCGAATATTCCTTCCTCTTCCATTCTTTCCAGTGTTTGTAGTTTAATCAAACTCTTTCTAACGGTTTGGAAATTGGTAAGCAAACCACCCACCCATCTCTCGTTTACATAAAAAGCTCCACACCTTTCCGCTTCTTCCTTGATTATATCCTTTGCCTGCTTTTTCGTTCCTACGAATAAAATTTCTCCGCCTTGTGCTATAACATCCGAGACAAAGTGATAGGCTTCTTCGAGCATTACAATCGTCTTATTAAGGTCAATTATATGAATTCCGTGTCTAACCCCGTAAATATACGGAGCCATTTTAGGATTCCACCTTGATTTAGAGTGTCCAAAGTGAACACCTGCTTCTAAAAGTTCCTTCATAGAAACTACAGCCATTCTCTTCTACCTCCTCGGGTTTTGCCACCCTTCCCCATAAACCCCGTTATACCGGGGCAACCCAAGAGGGGAAGGTGCGGTTTTAGAATTTTATATTCTATTACCTTTCTCCATTATCTTCATTACTTTATTTATTTTCAGCTTCCTTTTTACGCTTTTCTTCAACTATACTTTCATCAAACCTGTAAATCCTACCACAGAAATTACATGTAACTTCAGCCAAATCTTTTTCTTTAAACATCTCTTCTAACTCTTCTGCTGTCAATAAAAACAGTGAAGCTTTAGCTACCTCCTCGTTGCAGGGACAGTAATACTCTATCTCCTTCAGACCTATAAGCTGAGGTTCCATGTCCCTTAATATCTCAGTAGCCACATCCTCAGGTCTTTTTCCTTTTTCCATCATTTCCGTAACACTTGGAAGTTCAAGAATTCTTTTTTCCAAAAGCTCCTTAACTTTTTCGGAAGTGCCTCCCAGTGTCTGAACGAGGAATCCCCCGGCATGTCTTACGGTTCCATCTTTGTTTACTTTAACCCCTACAGCCACGGCTGAAGGCGTTTGCTCTGATTGATAAAGGTAGTACGCTATATCTTGCCCTATCTCTCCCGAGATTAAAGGTATAACACTTGTATAGGGTTTTCCCATTCCTAAATCTTTTATCACGGTGAGTGTACCTTTCTTTCCCACAATCTGGGCAACGTCGAATTTTTTCTCTCCTTCTACTTCTTTTATGTAAGTATCCACATTAGGATTACTTACAAAACCCCTTACTCTTCCCTTTGCATCTGCTTCAACTACTATGGTACCTATCGGCCCATCTCCTTCTATCTTAAGGAGTAATTTTTGATTACTACCGTGCTTTAGAAGAGAAGTAAGAAGAAGGGCTCCTACCATAGCTCTTCCCATAGCTACCGTAGCCGATGGAGATAGATTGTGAATCCTTCTTGCGGTTTCCAATGTGTTTGTTGTCTTTACGGTATAAACCCTCACAGGTTCTTTTTTGGGAACAGCTATTACCATATAATCTCTTTCTTGAAAGTAATCTTTTAAGTCCTCTTTGACCTGCTTATTAAGTTCCTTTATCAGCATAATTAAAAAATTTAAGAAAAAATTAATCCAAGGTTCTCTCTACTATACTCCTTACAATTTCCCTTTCAAGAGGCGAACTTATCTTCGGAATAATAGTTTCCAATATAACGCTCTTAGCGTCTCCATATTTCTTTAGTCTTCTTGCGCATCTTATTGTATCTCTCATGGAAAATACAAACTCTACGGGTTCTTCGAACTGCTAAGTTTGATAAGCCCTGTAGGCTTTTCTGATTTCGTTTGCTATCTTGAGCAATTCAAATATGAGATGTACTTCCCTTTCCCTTTCCGGAGTTCTGAGTTTTTCTCCCAATTCGGTTTTCACATCGTTAACTACGTAATACCAGAGGTAGGTGAATTCTTTCTTATTCAACATTGACACTTCGTCTACGTAGTCTTTCAGTATTAAAGCTTCATCAGGATAGTAGAAACCCTTTTCATCTTCAAATGGTGGATAGTCTATATACATTATGTCTGTTTTTGATTTTATACCCTGAGGAAGTTCGGAAACACCTAGGTAGTTTTGAAGGTTCATTCCGCCTATGAGTATCACATCCTCTCTCGCTTTTATCACTTCTCCGTAGGATAATACCAAGTATCTTCTATAGTCAAATAAAGGGTTGAAGATTTTTACAAGTGATGCCGGAAGAGTGTTTATTTCATCCAAATATATAACTGCTCCCGGGGTTTTCAGAGCTTTAACCAAGTCAGAATACACTCTCTTAGTTCCCCTTTTGGGGTCAAATTCGTAAACAAATGTTATATCTTCCTTCTCCATTTTGGAGTTGCAAGGGATTATAAAAAGAGGTCTGTTGGTAAGTGCAGAGAATACTTCCACAAGGAAGTTCTTCCCTACTCCCGCGTCTCTTTCCAGTATAAGTATTCCCTCTTGGAATTGAAGTTGTTCCTTAATAAGAGAAGTAAACTTTTCCAGATTTTGAACAAACCAGGGAGTTTCTTCGAAGGACACGAACTCCGGAACTCTGTAAGACTCTGTTGAACACAGGCTGTTTAAATGTTTTAAGTATCTACTTACCCAAGCGGGGAACTGTTTAATTTCATTATGTTTCAAAATGTTGTTGTACTTCTTGGGTTCAGCTATTACTCCGTCCTCTCTTTCAAAAACCAGTTTTGCGTATACTTTGCCCTCTTGGAGAATTTTATTTTCTACTTTTATGCGCCACCTGTATTTTACCGGCTTACCTTTAAACTTTTCTATTGCTTCTCTACCGAATATAACTTTATCTTCAAAAATCTTTATAGAATAAGTTTTTAATCTATCTTCTATAAGCTTTTCCTGAAGGGTTTTAAAGAGTTGTTCGTTAGCGTAATTGCTAAATTCTTTAGGGAGAGTGGATATGAACTTTCTAATTTCCTTTACCTCGGGAAGGGTTTCGAGCTTAGCAAAATTAGACACTTTAGCTTTTGAAATAGCCTCTCTCACTTTATTCAAGTAAGCCTTTAGCCTTTCTTCGAAGAATACTTCTACTTCCTTTTTAATTTCTTCAAGTTTTTCTGTCCATTCTTCTGAAACCTCTTCCAGTCTTTCTTTGACCTTTGAGTAATCACTTCCCGAAATAGAGCCATCCTTTAACTTTTTCTTTAATCGTATCTATAAATACCTCTATTTTTCTTCTGTTTAAATCTTCCTTAGCTTTAAGAATAAGCTCCCTTATCTTCTTCAAAGGAATATCTATTTCTTCCAACTCTTTAAGCGATTTTATGTATTCCAGCTCCTCCTCGGTTTTTGCTTCCTTTATAGTTTTTTTGAATTCTCTGTAAAGGTTTTCTGCATTCTTAATTATCTGTTTTTGTCTTTCTTTAGGATAAATAAAGTCTATTAGATTGGTTTCAAATTTTTCAAGGTAATAGTATCTTTTGCCTTCGATGTCTTCATAACGGGATGTGTATATATTTCCATTAGATGCTACTTTGACAACACTGTATCCGTATCCCTCAAGGAAATCTAGGAACTGTTTTTGCTTTAAATCGTAAATCCCTAACCTATTTTTCTCCTCATCCGCTGTAAATAAGTACCTTCCGTCCGGCGAAATATCTATTAGGGAAACCCTATGAGAGAGTTCTAGTTCATCTTCAATTCTATCCAGAGTAGAATCGTAAACGGATATTTTTTGTTTCTCATTATCCGCTATATAAACCTTCTCTTCGTAAAGGGTTACCGCTTTATTACCTGCATAAGGAATTTTCCTTAAAAGATTTCCTTCTATTGAAAAAACCGCACACGCCGTATATTAAATTTTTATCAGATAACTATAAGTTGATATAAGTCATAGGGATTTAAAATGATGTTATCGACCTTTTTTCTTTTATCATTTGAGCTATCACCTCGTAGTTATCGTTTAATCTTCTGTCTATTTTTTCAACAACAAGCTCAACGTTTTTGGGAATAGATATCCAGAGTTTTCCCTTCTTTTCGGGGGCAAAGAGTTTTATACATTTTTTGAGAAACTTATAATAATGTTTAGGCAACCTGTATACCGCGTGGTGGACTATATCAGGGGTTTGCCAAGGACATACCTTATACCCTTCTTCAAGTCTTTGAAATAAACCTTTTGTTCCATGAAGGGCACGATTGAGAACCATCAAAAATGTAGGAACACCCTTTAGAAAGGCATCGGTAAGCTCTTTATTTTCATGAACCGTGGCATCGTACATAATTACCTTTTTTTCTTCAAGAATGGCTTTTATAAGGTCAACGGGAACTGCAAACTCGGGAAAGTACAAGGGGGTACCAGCTGCTGCATAGGATGATGGAAAGTATACTATATAATCGTAATTTGGATAAACGATTAAGCCATTTGTCATATTCGCCACGTGGATGACTTCTTTTTCCTTCATAGGAAAATAATTTTAGATAAAAAAAAGCCATAAATTATTTACCTATGGACAAAATTGTTGTAAGAGGAGCCAGGCAACACAACCTGAAGAATATAGACGTTGAAATCCCGAAGAACAAACTCGTAGTAATAACGGGACCGTCAGGGTCAGGAAAATCCTCTTTGGCGTTTGACACTATTTACGCAGAGGGTCAAAGAAGGTACGTGGAGAGTCTTTCTTCCTATGCAAGACAGTTTTTAGGCGTGATGGAAAAGCCCGACGTTGAAAGTATAGAAGGTCTTTCCCCAGCCATTGCGATAGACCAGAAAACCACCTCTAAAAATCCCCGTTCAACGGTTGGAACTGTTACAGAAATTTACGATTATCTGAGGGTATTGTGGGCAAACATAGGGAAACCCCATTGTCCTACATGTGGAAACCCTCTCTCCGGGCTTTCAGCCCATGAGATTTTAGAAAAGGTTTTAAGTAAATATAGAGACAAAAGGGTAATGGTTCTTTCCCCTATAGTAAGGGGAAAGAAAGGAGAATTTAGAGAACTTATAAAACAAATTGAGAAATGGGGATACTCCAGAGTAAAAGTTGACGGTCGATTAATGAGAGTTATAGA
>DQTK01000120.1 GCA_015662815.1 Aquifex aeolicus
AACTTGTTACTACACTTACTGACATTTTTGATAGCCCTTACTTACTCATATAACGCCGCTAAACTGCATGAATTTAAGGAATACACGGTGTATATGAAACTTAAAGTTTTAGGACAGTGGGAGCTATACGAAAAAGGTATAGGTTCTTCTGTTGAAATTGAAGAGTCCGAAATTGCAGAGCTTGAAGGTAGAAAAGCATTCTTGTTTATAAGAAAACCCCTTTACATTCCGGAATCCCGAAGAATAGAAATATTTGGGAATATAAAGGTAAAGGACAATAGAATTTTTATTTCCTCCCATGGATGGGATGTGGAAGAATTGCCCCCAGAAAACAACTTAAGGAATTCCCTTATAGAGAAATTTAAAAGCATAGTAAAAGAAGAACACCTTCAAGCGATAGGTCTTGCCTTTTTATTCGGAGAAAGCAAAAGAAATCTTCCGATAGAGGTAGAAACTGCTTTTCTGCATACCGGTCTCATACACGTCCTCGTGGTTTCGGGTCTTCATGTTGGTCTTGTATTTCTCATACTCTCCAAAACCTTGCCGAAATTTTTGGGAACGTGGTTGGGATTGATTGGAGTTTTATTTTACTTCTTCTTTATAGTTCCCCAGAGTCCTCCGGTGATAAGGGCTACATTGATGATACTTGTTTATATCCTTTCACAGCTCTCCTTCAGACAACACTGTTCACTGTGCTCTTTATTTTTCAGCTCCAGTGTAATGCTTTTTCTGTTTCCCCACTTTATATTTTCGTATTCCTTTTGGCTTTCTTTCTTTGCGGTACTTTACATAGTCCTTATCCTAAGAGACCTTGAAATCAACAACTACTTAAAGAGCTTTCTTGCATCACTTGCAGCCTTTTCGGGAACAGCTCCACTGATAGCTAGTTTCTCTTTTATTACTCCCTTATCGGTCCTACTTACCCCCGTTCTATCTCCGCTTATCTTTGCATACGCCTTGTTTTCAATAGCTTCGCTAATTACATTCTTTTCTTTCATACCAACACTGGTGTTTATGAACCTCAGCGGTGAAATTATGTTTCGAATTTTAAATTTCTTCAGCAGCTTTTCTCCAAAGTTACTCAGCGGTATTACTTCCCAAGAAGCTTTTATCGTAAACTTAATTGGAGCAGTTGCGTTATACCTTACAAAGGGTTTCTATAGACTAATACCGCTTCTTGGTATAAACCTTTATTTAATTCTCAGGTAGATTATTATTTCAGTTTTTAATTAAATAAAATAAAACGTCATTTTAGTTAGAGGAGGTGGCTTTATGAAACTACACGAGCATCAAGCAAAGGAGATATTTGCAAAGTACGGGATACCTGTTCCTGAAGGAAAAGTAGTGTTTTCTTTGAAGGAAGCTCAGCAGGTTGCCGAAGAATTGGGAGAATTTCCTCTGGTAGTAAAAGCCCAAATACACTGCGGAGGAAGAGGTAAAGCCGGTGGTGTAAAAATAGTGAAAAACGTGGAAGAACTCCAACAGGCTGTTGAAACACTACTGGGTAAGGTTTTAAAAACGTTCCAATGTCCCGACGGAAAACCCGTAAACAGGGTACTCATAGAAAAGGCAACAAACATAGACAAGGAGTATTACTTAGCCATCACCTTAGACCGTTCCCAATCAAAACCCGTAATTATGGCATCGGCCGCCGGCGGTATGGAAATCGAAGAGATTGTAAAAGAAAATCCCGATGCGATAATAATCAAAACAATAGACCCCGAACTGGGACTTATGCCTTATCAGGCAAGAGAGTTAGCATTCAAGCTGAACCTTCCGGTAAAAGATTTTGTAAACATTGCTTTAAAGCTTTATCAGATTTATAGAGATTTAGACGCTTCTCTCGTAGAGATAAATCCTCTGGTTATTACTAAGGAGGGAAATCTCATAGCACTTGATGCAAAGCTGGACGTTGATGACAATGCGTTGTTCAGACACAAGGATGTTCAAGAAATGGAAGATGAAAGCCAAATCCCCACTTTGGAAGCGGAAGCCAAAAAATACGGCCTTAACTATATAAAGCTCAATGGAAATATAGGGTGTATGGTCAACGGTGCCGGACTTGCTATGGCCACCATGGACATAATAAAGCTGGCAGGAGGAGAACCCGCGAACTTCCTGGATGTAGGTGGTGGAGCAAACGTTGAGCAGATAGCAAATGCCTTTAGAATACTTATGGCAGACTCAGACGTTAGAGCGGTATTTATAAACATCTTCGGTGGAATCCTTAGGGTAGACAGACTAGCTCAGGGATTAATAGAGGCTTCCAAGATAGTAGAATTAAAGGTTCCTGTAGTGGTCAGACTGGAAGGAACAAACGTAGAAGAGGGAAAGAAAATGCTACGGGAATCAGAACTGAATTTCGTAACCGCAGAAGATATGTGGGATGGAGCTAAAAAAGTTGTTGAACTTGCTAATAAACAAAGCTAATTTAGGAGGTCTGGGAAATGGCTATACTTGTTAACAAAAATACCAAGGTTGTAGTTCAGGGAGTTACCGGCAAAGAAGGTTCATTCCATGCAAAACAATGTAAAGAATACGGAACACAAATTGTTGCGGGAGTTACCCCCGGCAAAGGCGGAATAGAAGTAGAAGGCATCCCAGTCTTTAACACCGTAAAAGAAGCTGTTGAAGAAACAGGAGCTAATTGTTCACTGATATTTGTTCCTGCACCTTTTGCCGCAGACGCTATAGTGGAGGCTCTCGATAGCGGTATAGAACTCGTAGTCTGTATTACAGAAGGAATCCCAGTCAGAGATATGATGATGGTAAAGGACTACATGTTAAAGAATTACCCTAACGCAAAACTGGTAGGTCCTAACTGTCCCGGACTTATAACCCCCGGTGAAGCCAAAGTAGGAATAATGCCGGGCCATATCTTTAAAAAAGGAAAGATAGGAATAGTTTCAAGAAGTGGAACACTTACATACGAGGCTGCATTCCAGCTTACAAAATATGGTCTCGGGCAGTCTACAGCAGTAGGTATAGGAGGAGACCCGGTACACGGACTTACCCATAAAGAGGTTATAGAAATGTTTAATAAAGACCCCGAAACAGAAGCAATTCTTATGATTGGAGAAATAGGAGGAACAGAAGAAGAAGAGGCAGCTGAGTATATAGAACGTGAAGTGGAAAAACCAGTATTTGTCTACATAGCGGGAATTACCGCTCCTCCCGGAAAGAGAATGGGACATGCTGGAGCTATAATCATGGGTGGAAAAGGAACAGCTAAAGCTAAAATGGAAGCCCTTGAGAAGGCAGGAGCTTATGTAATAGAAAACCCTGCAAAGATCGGAGAAACCGTGGCAAAAATTCTGAAGGTTGTAGAACTGGAAGAAAAAGAAAGAACATGCGATGCTGACTAAGATTATATTAATATTTTATTGTTCGCATTATTTTTAAGAAAAACTCTTAAAGGAGGTAAGTACTATGGGATTGAAGGTAAGGATTGACCAGGATACTTGTACTGCCTGTGAGCTTTGCTACGATAGAATTCCTGAGGTTTTCAGGAATATAGGTGATGGGATAGCGGATGTTGTCAAATACGATGTAGAGGATGACGAAGGACGCTGGATGATAGTTCCCGAAGGATTGGAAGCCGAAGTACAGGAGGTCGCAGACGAATGCCCCAGCGGTTCAATAATAGTCGAAGAAGAATAAAAATTCC
>DQTK01000144.1 GCA_015662815.1 Aquifex aeolicus
AGATTGTATACGTTTGTATTGTTGGGAATAGCTTACTCCGCAAGTATAGGAGGAATAGGTACGCTCGTCGGAAGTCCTCCCAACGGTATAGCTGCTGGTATCCTTGAACTCTCCTTTACGGATTGGCTAAAATTCGGACTTCCTACATTCTTTGTTCTTTTTCCTTTGCTTTTTATCATCCTTATGTTAGTATTCAGACCTCCCTCCAATCTTGAAATAGGCAAGGTTGACAATATCAGGTTTGAATTTACCGGGAAAAGGATTTTAGTTTTGGCTATATTTCTCCTTACAGCCTTAGGTTGGATTTTCAGTAAACAGATTGCTCCTATTTTCGGTGTAAAAAAATACTTTGATACTGTAGTTGCTCTGGTAGCGGTAATAACATTAGTCAGTTTAAGGCTTATAGACTGGAAAGATATAAATAGGGGAGTTTCCTGGGGAACACTCCTTCTTTTTGGCGGTGGTATAGCACTTAGCGGAATTATGAAGAAAACAGGTACGGCTAAATTCATATCCCAGAAACTTATAGGTATTCTCGGAGATGCACCTACCATTGTATTTCTACTGATAATAGTCCTTTTTGTCATATTTCTGACCGAGCTGATGAGTAACACAGCAACTACTGCACTTATAGCTCCCATACTTGTTTCCACGGCTCAGGGATTGGGTAAACCCCCTGAGATGTTCGTTATTCCCGCAACCGTTGCAGCATCCTGTGCTTTTATGTTGCCTGTTGCCACTCCACCTAACGCGATAGTTTACGGCACAAACTATATAAAACAAAAGGATATGATGAAGGTAGGAATTGTTCTGAATATTACCTTCGGTATAGTTCTTACCCTACTGTTTAAAGTATATGTAGGAGGGTAAGCTATGGGTTTAAAAGGAAGACTTATCAGAAAGGATAAATATGTATGGGAACTACCTGCCGGTACAATAGAAGGACAAAAAGTGCCCGTAATACTTTACTTAAGTGAAATTCTCTTTCAGAGGCTCGAGGAGGATGCTATAAGACAAGCTACAAATGCTGCAACTCTTCCCGGGGTTGAAAAGGCTATCTACGTTATGCCCGATGTTCATGTGGGATACGGTTTCCCCGTAGGTGGAGTAATGGCGACAAATGCGGAAACGGGAATAATAAGCCCCGGTTCTATCGGCTACGATATAAACTGCGGTGTAAGGCTTATCGCTACAAATCTAAAGGCTGTAGATATAGCACCACGAATAAGGGAAATAATGAATGAAATCCTGAAAAATGTGCCTGCAGGTGTGGGCTCTACCAGTGATATAAAGCTTTCCAAATCCCAGATGAAAGAGGTACTTGTAAGGGGAGCAGGTTGGGCGATAGATTACGGGTTCGGATTTCCCGAGGATTTGGAGCATATAGAGAGTTTCGGAGCACTTCCGAATGCTGACCCTGATAAAGCTTCAAAAGAGGCTTATGAAAGAGGTTCGGATGAGCTCGGAACAGTAGGTAGCGGAAATCACTTCATTGAAATACAAGCTGTCGAGGAAGTATACGAACCGGATGTAGCCGAAAAAATAGGAATATGGGAAGGTCAAGTAGTCATAATGGTCCATTCTGGTTCGAGAGGTTTCGGACACCAAGTATGTACCGATTATTTAAGAATAGCTCTAAAGGCAAGGGATAAATACAAAATAAAACTTCCTGACCCGCAACTTGCTTGTATGCCTTTCAGGTCCGAGGAAGGACAAAGCTATTTCAAAGCTATGAACGCCGCTGCAAATTATGCTTTTGCCAATAGACAGATACTCGGTTTTAAAACCGCAAATACTTTGAGGAAGTTCTTAGGAATTTCTTGGGAAGAATTCGGCTACAGACTGATTTATGACCATGCCCACAATATAGGAAAAGTAGAAAAACACAAAGTAAATGGTAAAGAGATAGAAGTTGTAGTTCACAGAAAAGGAGCAACCAGAGCTTTCCCTCCCATGAACAAGGAGGTTCCCCCTTCGTATAGAGACGTAGGTCAACCAGTAATAGTTCCAGGAGATATGGGAAGGGCTTCTTTCCTACTTGTCGGACAACCGAATTCAATGGAAATGTCCTTCGGAACAGCTTGTCACGGAGCCGGAAGAGTAATGTCCAGAAGACAGGCTAAAGAGTTCGTAAGGGAGGTCGGTTTCGAAAAGGTTATAGGAAATCTTGTGGTTGTGGCAAGAGGTAAGGGAACGATAATGGAAGAAATTCCACAGGCTTATAAGGATGTCACCGAAGTCGTAAAGGTTATAGATGAACTGAAAATAGCAAAAGCCGTTGCAAAGCTAAAGCCTCTCGGAACGTTAAAAGGATGAGCTTTTCCTGAATATTTCTACTCTATTCTTTCCTCTACTTTTTGCCGTATAAAGAGCAATATCCGCTTCTTTTATAATTTCATCTAAACTTCTTTGACCTTTGAACGAGCTTACTCCTACACTTACCGTTATATTTATGACTTCTCCACTCGGAAGTTTCATCTTCGTCCTTTCTATAAGTTTTCTCAGTTTCTCCGCTACCTTAACCGCATTTTTTAAATTTGTGTTAGGTAACATTACTATAAACTCTTCTCCGCCCCACCTCACCACCATATCCATTTTCCTTACGTTTTTTTTCAATACTTCTGCAACAGTCCTTAAAACTATATCACCCACATCGTGGCCATAGGTATCGTTGATTTTCTTAAAGTTGTCAATATCCAAGAGTATTATGCTAAATGAATCCCCAAATTTGGAGGCACGACTAAGTTCCTTTTCCGCAACTTCTATAAATATCCTTCTATTGTACAGCTTAGTAAGGGAGTCAGTAAGAGCCATAATTTCGTAATGTATCTTCTCCCTTGTAGTTTTGAGCAGGAGCTTTTCCAGAGATTCCATCATCTTGAGAATTGATACTTTGAGTTCGTATATTTCATCATCTTTGTTTCCTGTTAACCTTAAGTTTTGCCTTAGAAGTTCTATCTTTGAAAACTGGTTTTTAGATACATCTTGAGACAGAGTTTTTAAGAATTTTATTTCTCTTACTAACCTTGCAACAAGTCTGTAGAGGGGAAACATATAAACCGCTACGGCAAGCAGGGGATATATAAAAAGAAAACCTATGATGGCCATATTGTAATTGATTTTCTTCAAGAAGAAGACTTTACCGAGTTGTTCTCCATTTATAATCAAAGGATATTTTGCAACAACAGTTGGACGGAAAGATTCACCGATAACTCCGTAGGAATCTACACGAATTATTTCCATCAAAAACTCGGGTTTATAATTACTATTTACTATGTAATCCCCTATCACAAACTTTCCTTCTAAAAACCTCTCATAATTTTCTATATACTCTCTAACCTTGTCTCTCTTGAAAAAAATTACGGAACTAGTTTCCAGTGTTGCATCTACGTGACTGACCACTTTATAAATCGTATCTAAAGGATTGGATTGATTTCCTATCAATTTTTCCGTATTCTTGTACACTAAAACTACCCTTTTAAAGAAGCGTTCCGCTCGAGAGTTATTTTCTATGTTTATGTATATAAATATTCCTATCCCAACGGATATTAGGGTAAGAACTGCTGAAGCGAAGGAATAGAGGATTAATCTTTTCTTTAATGACATTTTCAGAGTATGATACTACATTTTTATGAGAATAATATTCGGTGGAAGCTTTGACCCTGTTCATATAGGACATATAATCCTTGCCAGGGATATTTTGGAGTATTTCAAAGCTAAAGAGGTTATATTTGTGCCCACTTACCAAGCTCCTCTGAAAAATAAACACTCTGCGAGTCCGGAAGATAGACTCAATATGTTGAAAATTGCCATCGAAAATGAAACCAAATTCAAAGTTGAGGATTTTGAAATAAGAAGAAAGGGAATTTCTTACACGGTTTATACCCTCAGATATTTAAAGGAGAAGTATAGAGAGGAACTTTATTTGCTTCTGGGTAGTGATAGTTTTCTGAAATTCCATTTATGGAAAGAATCTGAAGAAATTTTGAAATTGGCAAAAATAATAATCGCGGAGAGAGAAGGAAAGTTAGATGAAGTTAGGGAATATATAAAAAGAAATTTCCCTCATCTCGTTGAGGGTAAAGATGTATTTCCTGTAAAAATCAGAAGGTTGGATATATCTTCTACGGAAATAAGAAACAGACTTGCGGAAGGAAAGAGCGTGTACTGTTTAGTTCCCGAAAAAGTGGAAGAATATATAAAGGAAAAAGGACTATACAGGAAGGTAAAATAAAGTTTTATGAAAGTTGGTTTTATAGGTCTCGGTCATTTGGGAAGAGCTATAGCTAAAAGGTTAATAGACCAAGGAGTTGAGTTAATCGTATGGAATAGAACTCTTTCCAAAGCTGAAGAGTTTGCAAAAGAAACAGGTACCGAAGTGGCAGATAGCCCTGCGAACTTAATAAATAAAGTTGATAGAGTTTTTGTAATAGTATTTGATTCCCAGGCTTCCGAGGAAGTTATCTTCGGAGAAAAAGGACTCGCTGACGGAGATATTAAAGGAAAAACTGTAATAGATATGACTACCAACCATTACACCTATGCTGAATTAGCTTTCGGAGAATTGAGGAAAATGGGGGCTTATTACCTTGATGCTCCCGTTCTCGGAAGCGTAATTCCCGCAATGAAGGGAGAACTTACCGTTGTAGTAGGGGGAGATAAGGAAAAGTTTGAGGAAAACAAGTTCCTTTTTGAAAAATTCTGCAAGTCTATCTATTACGTTGGTGACGCAGGAAAGGGAAGCAAGGCAAAGCTTATAAACAACATAGTTCTGGGAGGTATAATGGATATTCTCGCTGAAGCCATAGCCATCGCCGAAAAAGCAGGTTTTGACAAAGAAACCATTATAAATATTCTGAATGACGGTGCAGGAAAATCTTACATACTCGATGTTAAAAAGAAAAAATTACTTGAAGAAGACTTTTCAACCCATTTTTCCGTAAATCTTATATATAAAGATTTACACTACGCTCAGGATTTAATAAAAAATTTGGGACTTTTTTCTTTTACAACCGCCGCTATAAAGGAAACTTATGCGTTAGCCAAAAAAATGGGCTTGGGAGATTTAGACTTCTCCGCGGTATATAAGGTTATAAAGGAAGATGAGTAAGTATATTTATCCTTGTTTTAAAAACGAAAAATTATACCGATACCAGTCCTCTCCTGTATTTATAGTAAGCTGCACATGCCCCTTCAGAGGAAACCATACAGGAACCCAAAGGATTTGAAGGAGTACATACAGTTCCGAAAAGTTTACAGTCAACGGGTTTTGCTACGCCCCTTATAACCTTTCCGCATATACATGCCGGGTGTTCCTTAGGCTGAGGTAGTTTTACATCGAAAAACTTTTCAGCATCGAATGCTTCGTAATCCTTCTTTATCTTTAAGGAAGAATAGGGAATTATACCTAAACCTCTCCATTCAAAGGTTTTTCTTAGTTCGAAAACCTCTGCCACCAGTCTTTGGGCTTTTTCATTACCGTTGTAGGTTACGAATCTGGTATATTCGTTTTCCACCTCAGCTCTGTTTTCTTTTATCTGTTTAAGAATTAAATATACTGCCTTAAGAACGTCCAAAGGTTCGAAACCGGAAATAACCACGGGTTTTTGAAATTCCTCGGCAAAGTAGTGATAAGGTTTTGTTCCAATAATCACACTGACATGACCGGGACCTATAAAAGCGTCTATATCTACTTTTCCTATGTCCCTTATTTCAGGAGCGTTGAGTATATGTTGAATCGCAGCTGGAGTAATGACGTGATTCGAAACTACGAAAAGATTTTTCAAACCTAGTTCCTTTGCTTTTTTTATCAGAACTGCTGTCTGGGGAGTTGTGGTTTCAAAACCTATGGCGAAAAATACAACTTTCCTGTCTAGATTTTCCCTTGCTATTTTAAGTGTATCCAAGCAGGAATAAACCATTCTTACATCCCCACCCTCTGCACGAATATCGAGTAAACTCTTTCTCCTAGAACCCGGCACTCTCAAAAGGTCTCCGTATGAACAGAGAATTACATCATCTCTTCTTGCAAGTTCTATGGCAAGGTCTATTCTTTGCATAGGCATAACGCATACGGGACACCCCGGTCCGTGAACGAATCTCACAATACCCTCGAGAAGCTGGTCTATACCGTATTTCATTATGGCATGGGTATGTCCCCCGCAAAACTCCATAATGTTTACCGTTTTACCTAATTTTTCAGCAAGGTTCTTAATTTTATCCGTAATATTCCTCACCCTATTTTTTTCCTTAAAAGCTTCAAAAACAAAAGACTCAGTGCTCTTCATATAACTCTCCTTCCTTTTCCATTTCTTCTATTATTTCTTCAAAAAGTTCAAGACTCTTTAACGCTTCCTCCTCATCGAGTTTCTGTATGGCAAATCCTACGTGTATCAAAACGTAATCTCCTACGTTTACGGGTTCAGGCATAAGCTCAAGGGAGATTTTCCTTTTAACTCCTAAGGTATCTACCAGTGCTGTACCGTCTTCATAAATTTCGACTATCTTTGAAGGAATCGCTAAACACATACCTGAAGTTTAATTATAGTTTCAGTGAATGATTTTTCATTGATAAAAATAACACCAAAACTTTTCTTGCTATTTAAAATATTAAACTTTTATTGATATGGAAAAGATATACGTAGGAGTTGATACCGGTGGAACATTTACCGACTTCGTTTATTGGGATAGCCGAGAATGGAAGGTATTAAAGATTCCTTCTACTCCCGACAATCCCGCAAAGGCCGTTCTAAAAGGTTTAGATATTATAAGGGAAGGAAGGAAGCTTGATATAGTGCACGGCTCCACCGTTGCTACCAACGCTCTTTTGGAAAGAAAAGGAGCAAAAACTGCTCTGATAACAAATAAAGGTTTTGAAGATATATTGGAAATAGGGAGGCAGAATAGAGAAAATCTTTACGACCTTCATTATAAAAAACCGGAACCTTTGGTTCCCAGACAGCTCCGTTTTGGATTAAATTGCAGAATAAATGCAAAAGGAGAAGTTATCAATAATTTGAATATAGAGGAAGTAGAAAATTTGATTTCAATCCTCAAAGGTGCCGGTATTGAATCTGTAGCGGTATGTTTTCTCCACTCTTATATAAATCCTGAACATGAAAAAGTGGTAGGAGAAATTTTGAAGAAAAAATTAAATGTATTTGTATCCCTTTCTTCGGAAATTCTACCCGAGTTTAGAGAGTATGAGCGAATGTCCACCACGGTAATAAACGCATACGTTTCTCCGAAAATGAGTAAGTATCTCTTCCATTTAAAAGAGAATATAAAAGAAGGAGATACTCTGAGGGTTATGCAGTCTAACGGGGGGATAATTTCCGTAGAAACCGCTTCCCGTGAAGCGGTAAGAACGATTCTTTCCGGACCGGCTGGAGGTGTAATAGGAGCTCTTGCCATTGGAAAACTTACTGGTTTTGAAAATCTTATTACTTTTGATATGGGAGGAACTTCAACGGATGTTTCATTAATCAGCGGTAAGCCTAAAATTACTACAGAGTCGAGTATTTCAGGACTTCCCGTAAAGGTTCCCATGATAGATATACACACTGTAGGAGCAGGTGGGGGTTCTATTGCAAAAATAGATGAAGGGGGAGCCCTGAAGGTGGGTCCTGAGAGCGCAGGAGCTGAGCCCGGACCGATTTGCTACGGAAGAGGTGGAAAAAGTATAACCGTTACGGATGCAAATCTGTATCTCGGAAGGCTTATACCTCAGTATTTCCTTGGAGGAAAGATGAAGTTATACCCTGAGCTTCTCGAAACTCCCTTTAAGGAAATGGCCTCTCAACTTGGTCTTTCTCCTACAGAATTGGCCGAAGGCATAATTAAAATTGCAAACTCAAATATGGAAAGGGCTATAAGAAAGATTTCCGTGGAAAGAGGGTATAATCCCGAAGAGTTTGCATTGCTTTCCTTCGGAGGTGCTGGGGGACTGCATGCGGTATTCCTTGCCAAAGAGCTCAAAATTCCTACTGTGATCATTCCTCAAAGTCCCGGCCTGTTATCCGCTGTTGGTATGCTATTGGCGGATGTAGTAAAGGACTTCTCAACTACCGTTATGTTAAAGGAAGAGGAAGCCCATCTTGAAACCTTGGAGGGAATATTTAAAGTCATAGAAGAAAAACTCTTGAAGGAAATGGAGGAAGAGGGATTTTCTCCGGAAAAGATTCTTCTGGAAAGGTACGCAGATATAAGGTATAAAGGGCAATCCTATGAAATAATAGTTCCATTTAGTGAGAATTTTAAGGAAACCTTTGAAATGGAACATGAGAGACTGTACGGCTATGCCCATAAAGGCAGAGAAATAGAGATAGTAAACTTAAGAGTGAAGGCAATAGCACCCAAAGATAAGCCTCCTTTAAAATCCTTCGAAGAAAAAAGGGAAAAACCACTTGCTGATGCTATTCTGGGCAAAAGTAATGTAGTTTTAAACGGTGAGCTTCAATCTTTCAAAGTAATAGATAGAGCAAAACTTTGCTGGGGCAACGTAATAGATTTTCCGGCAATAGTAGTGGAGTATTCCTCTACTACTATTATCCCTCCCGGAACATACGCAGAGGTTGATAAATATGGAAATCTCACTATTTACCTTTCTTGAAAAACTTCCAAAAACCTTTTCCATCTTCGTATGCTTCTTCTTGGGCTTTTCCCAGTTCCTTTAGGTACTTTACTTGAGGAGGAATTATAAAAACAAAAGCTAAACCCTCCTCAACAAGTTTTACATTGAGCATCTCATCCTTGTCTTCGTCAAGCCAAACGTAAGCGAGCATTCTTCCGTATTTATCTTTTCTTCTCACCGAAGGTTCAAGGAAGACTATCTTTTTATCTATCAGTTTTTCTGCATACTTCTTTGCTTCTTTTCCAAAAGCTATTACTGTGTCAACACCTTCCCTGAACCATCTTGCCTGTCTTATTGCCTTTCTTCTATTGTGAGTTTCGAGTGTATCTATACCCATTAAGCGAACTTTAATGACTCTTGAACCGTTTACAGGTACACATTTGAATGTATCACCGTCTATAACCCTTACTACCTTGCAGGGTATGAGGTCTTCTGCCAATAGAATAGAAACAGTACTTAAGAATGCTGTAAGAAATTTCTTCATTTCTCTCCCCTCAATAAGTATAGCTTTATTTCGGCAAGATTGCCGAAGTAAGTATTAGGGTAGTTCTCTTTAAGAGAGAACCATATTGCTATAGCTTTAGTTTTCTTTTCCAATTTTTCAAAAGAAAATGCCTCCAAACTTTTTACGGAGGGGTAATTAAAATCTTCCTTTTTAAATTTCTTTGGATTTTCCACAATATCTTTATATTTACCCTTTAAATAGTATGACGATAAAAGCCTTTCCGTATAGAACTTTCTCAGATTTTCATCTTCTATAGTTTGAGGCACTTTGTCAAACTCCTTTAATTTAGCAAGAACATAGGGATAGAAAGGTGTTTCTTTTGTTGCTTTTAAAATTTCTTCCTTGGAAATCTTTCCTTTTTCGAAAAGATGAACCTTATAGGAAATTTCTTTAAGCCGATTAATTTTCTGTTCCTTTGTAAAGTTATAAAGCCAAACGCCACCCACTACTGCAAAAATAATTCCGAGGAAAATGTAAAAATCCCTCATATACTCATTATCTCCTGTTCCTTCACTTCCATAAGTTTATTAATTTCATCAATGTATTTGTCGGTAAGCTTTTGAAGTCTATCGAGGGCTCTTTTCTTTTCATCTTCAGAGATACCCTCGAGCTCTTCTATCATTTCTTTAGCTTCCCTTCTTACGTTTCTTACCCTTACCCTTGCTTCTTCTGTAATTTTGTGAAGTAGCCTTACGAGTTCCTTTCTCCTTTCTTCAGTAAGAGGTGGAAGGGTAACCCTTATAACGTTTCCCTGAACAGTAGGATTGAGATTAAGTTCCTCTCTTATAGCCTTTTCTATAGCGGAAGAAGCATTTTGGTCCCAAACTTGAATCATTATTTGATTATGTTCTGGAACGGATATGGTTCCAAGCTGTTTTATAGGGACTTTAGAACCGTAATACTCAACCTTTATCTCTTCGACCAAAGCCGTGGAAGCCCTGCCGGTTCGGATTCCTGCAATTTCGTTCTTATAATATTCAACAGATTTTTTCATATCCTTTTCCGCTTCTTTGAAGATATCCTCCAACTCTTGTATCATGGTCACTACCCCCTTATTATCGAACCCACCTCTTCTCCTAAAATAGTCTTTTTAAGGTTTCCTTTCTCCCTAATATTTAAAACGATTATCGGTATCTCATTTTCTTTACAAAGGGTAAGTGCTGTATGGTCCATCACCCTAAGACCTTTATTTATAACCTCTAAATACGTTATTTCTCTTATTAAAACAGCATCTGAGTACTTTTCCGGGTCTTTGTCGTATATACCACCTACCTTTGTTGCCTTTATGAGAACCTCCGCCCCTATTTCCGCAGCTCTAAGAGCTGCAGCTGTATCGGTTGAGAAAAATGGGTTTCCCGTTCCTCCCGCGAATATAACGATTCTTCCCTTTTCAAGGTGCCTTATTGCCCTTCTTCTAATATACAGCTCGGCTACCTGTCTCATTTCTATTGCACTGAGCACTCTAGTAGGAATATTTGCGTGATTTTCAAGAGCAGATTGAAGGGCTAAAGCGTTTATTACCGTAGCGAGCATACCCATATAATCAGCCGTTGCCCTGTCTACACCTATCTCTTTTCCCTGAAAACCCCTGAATATATTTCCACCACCTATTACTACCGCAACTTGTACTCCGAGTTCATAGATACCTTTTAATTCATAGGAAATATATTCGAGAAAAGCAGGGTCTATACCATAACCCTGCTCCCCTGCAAAAGCCTCTCCCGAAAGTTTCAAGAGAATTCTCGTGTATTTAGGAGATTCTTCCATTAGATACCACCCAGTTCAAACCTGCAAAATCTTTTTATATCAACATTAAGTCCGCTTTCCTTGACGATATCTCCAACCTTTTTCTTGTCGTCCTTAATAAAGGGTTGTTCGAATAAAACCTTTTCTTGATAGAACTTCTTCAGTTTTCCTTCAACTATTTTGTCGACGATATGTTCAGGCTTTCCTTCTTGGAGGGCTTGCTCCCTTAAAATTCTTCTTTCTCTTTCTAGAACCTCTTCCGGGATATCATCAACTTTTACATATTCAGGTCTCATAGCTGCTATCTGCATTGCTACGTCTTGGACAAGCCTAATAACTTGGTCATCAAGCTGGGGAGCCTTGAAGTCTACTAAAACTCCTATCCTTCCTCCACCGTGAACGTATGAATGGAGATAATCCTCGGTATCGTATCTGCAATATCTGGAGAGTTTTATGTTCTCTCCTATCTTTGCAATAGCCTCTTTTATGAGTATTTCTACACTCTTGGAGGGCTCATCGTAAAGTCCTTGGGATAATATTTCACTTCCTTCTCCGCTTTTATCTTTGTTTTCTTCTTTTTCGAGAATATGCTGTGTTATTCTCCGGGCAAGCTTTTGGAATTCTTCGTTTCTCGCGACGAAGTCGGTTTCACAATTCAGTTCTATCATAGCTCCCTTCTTTCTGTCCTCGGATACTATTACGTAAATGATTCCTTCCTTGGTTTCCCTACCTGCTTTTTTCTCAGCCTTTGCAAGACCCTTTACTCTAAGAATTTCCTTAGCTTTTTCTATATCACCCCTTGCCTCTTCAAGAGCTTTCTTACAGTCGAGCATTCCTGCACCCGTCATTTCTCTCAGTTTCTTTACATCTTCTATACTTACCGCCATTCCTCTACCTCCGTGTTATCCATTCTAATTATAACAACCTAAATTAAAACTTTATGAAACTGGAAGTTGTGGAAAATCCCATAGTGGTATTTGAAGACGCCATATACAGACCCGAACCCACCCGTTTCTGGATATTGGAACCTGAGTTCAAAAAAGCGATTTCCAAGCTGGAATCCGAAGGGTATATAAAAAAATTCTCCGAAGAAATTTCTAAGGACGAGGAGCTCTTTAACTTTTTCGTTAAACTTCATGAAAAGGAAGTAAAAAGGAGGGAGGAAATACTAAAAAAGGAATTTCCTGAGATTTATAAAGGTACTGGAAAGTGGGATTTAGTCTGTAAGAAGGTTTTGCTAAATAAGGATGTAGGTATAGGTGGTATAAGAAATTTTAGAGCAAAGCCTTTTAAGGTCAGGTGCCTTCACCTGTGGACTGCTTACCATATTGGTGATGAAGAATTTAAAAATCCGATAGGAGAGTATGTCCTCAGTAAGATTTAGGCTTGCCTTTATCTTATTACTTTTATTTTTCTCCTTTTCCTCTGTTCTCTATTCAAATACTTTGGAGATATGCCATAAAGCTTATTACGTTTTCTTTTCGGTAGCTTATCACTGCAACAGGTACGAAGTAAGTGAAAAAGAATTAAATATAATCGGTTACTCTACAACTACAGGCTTGGGGAGTATTTTGGGAAAAATTGAAATAAAGGGAAAAACTCGTGGAAACCTTCACCAAATGGAAAAACCAATAGACCCCTTTATGGCAGGTTTGATTGTATATATTATTTCCTCGGTAAGGGAAAAGGAACTTAGGTTCTTTTACGATGGAAGAGTACAAAAGGTAAGGTATAAAGTTTTGAGTGAGGAAATTCTGGAGTGGAAAGGAAAAAATGGAATACCTACAAAATTCTTGTGGTTCCTGAAGTTAAAACCACAGGCCTTCTTACTCCAAGGGGTAAATGGTACATTTGGATAGATAAAGAATACCTTTTTCCTGTGAGATTAAAAATTTCCTTTGTTATAGGTTCCGTAAACGCTTGGATAGATAGTATCTCAGGGAATATTAACCTTTTGCGGAAGCTAAGACAAAACTTATCACAAAATCTTTGAACATATCTTCGGGATTCTGGAAGTAAATTTTTTCGAACATATCGATTCTCTGAAGGAAACCTAACATACTCTTTAACCTCTCTGTATCGTTTCGTTGTATATAGTTTTTGAACTTCAATTTAGTGTAATTGTTTTTAATACCTAAGCTTTCAAAAACGGTGTTTAAGTCTTTCCCTTGATGCAGTAATCTTTGAGCGGTATAGAGTTTTATCACGTAAGAGACAAGAATTTTTTGTATTTGAAGTGGGTGAATGCCCCATCTATACAGGGTATCTAGTAGTTTAATAGCTCTTTCTCCTTCTCCCATGAAAAAAGCATCTATAAATTCAAAGAGGTTTGCACTTTCGGATATAGCGAAAGTTATACTCTTTACTTCTTCAAAATCCAGAGTCTTAGTTTCAAAGGCGTAGTCTATTAATTTTTCAACCTCGAGTTTTAGTTCCATCAGGTTATGTTCTGTAAGTTCCAATAAATACTCTATGGCTTTTTCCTCTATTTTTATACCCTTTTCCCTGAATTTTTTTAGAACAAGTTGTTTAATCTTTTCCTTTGATAACTTTCCCGCGACAATTACCATTCCAAAACTTTGAATGCTTTTATAAGGCTCCGCGGAAAGTTCCTGCTTTTGCAATCTCCTGTCAAAAACGATAAATAGATAATTACTCTTAATATTTTTCAAAGTCTTTATAAGAAATTCTTTAGCTTTTTTCTTTCTACCTAATTTCTTTAAGAAATCTTCAAAATTGTATAAAACTACCGCATTTTCTTTCAAATTTCCGAAAATACTGGTTTCCGATATATTGGCGTAAAACTCGTCTTCTGTTATATCGTCTCCCCATAAAACTTTGTAATTATCTCCGTACTTTTCCTTCAGTTTGGAAAGAAAGTTTTTTATTAAATAGGGTTCATCACCATGTATAAGGAGCACCCTCCTTTGGGGTGGTTTTACAAAAAACTCCTTTTGAAACTGGATAATTGTCTTTTCCACAGTTAAATTAATTTAATACTATTAACCCGAGAGGTAGAAACCATGTTTACCCTAGACCTTAAAGAAATCTTTAAGATATCCGACAGATTTAAAGGTTCTTATACTTTACAGCCTTCGGATGTGAAGTTGCCTCCTGATATTGGAGAGATAAGGAAACCTGTGAAAGTAAACCTTGAGATAACAAAAGATAAAGACGGATACAAGTTGAAACTCAAGATAGAAGGATATGTAGAGCTTGAATGTAGCAGATGTCTTGAAATTTACGAGAAGGATATTTCCCAGGAAAAGACTAAACTTCTACGGAATACTCTGAAAGGTGAAGGGGTTTTAATGCTCAAACCAAAAGACCTGGAAGTTACATTTATGGAAGAACCTGACAAAGTTAGCATTACAGATTTGGTAAGAGAAGAAATTATTCTAAGCATCCCTATGAAACCTTTGTGCAATCCCAACTGCAGGGGTATTCCCGGTTATGATGTGGAATTCGAGGATGAAACCGAAAGAAAAATCGGGAAAAAAGAAAGCTCTTTTGCTATACTTAAAAATTTGTTAACCCCGAAAGGAGGTAAGTAATGGCAGTCCCAAAGGCAAAAACTTCTAAATGGAGAAGGAATCGAAGAAGGGCACAAAACTTTTTTAATAAATTCAAAAAGAGCCTTCCTTCTTTAGCTGTGTGTTCAAACTGTGGAGAGAGAATTATACCCCATAGGGTTTGTCCTTACTGCGGGTACTATAAGGGTAGAGAGGTAATAGATACAGAGTAATGTTAAGAATAGCGGTAGATTGTATGGGGGGTGATTATGCCCCTCTTGAAATAGTAAAAGGGTGTATTCTTGCGACTAAAGAATTAGGTTATAAGATTTATTTGGTAGGAGATAAAAATCAGATATCGCGAATCCTTGAAACTTCAGGGGAAGGAGAAAATCCTTTGTTGGAGATAGTACACGCCGAAGAAAAAATAGAAATGAACGAACCTCCCTCAAACGTTCTTCGGAAAAAGAACTCATCCCTTTACGTCGCTGCAATGCTTGTAAGAAAGGGAGAAGCAGATGGTCTCGTTTCCGCGGGTAATACCGGGGCTGTTCTCGCAGTAGGTAAATTTATAGTCGGTGCAGAAGAAGAAGTAGAGAGACCGGCGATAGGTGTAGCACTTCCTAACCCTAAAGGAAAAACCGTTTTGATAGATGTAGGAGCAAATGTAGACTGCAAGCCCAGACACTTAGTCCAATTTGCGGTAATGGGGCATACTTATGCTCAGGAAATGTTGGGTATAAAAAATCCGAGAGTAGGGATACTGAGCATAGGAGAAGAGGAAGGAAAAGGTAACGAACTGGTAAAGGAAACTTATCCGATTTTGAAAAACACAAAGCTAAACTTTAAAGGGAATGCTGAAGGGCGGGATATTTACTCGGGGACCTTTGACGTAATAGTTTGTGATGGTTTTGTCGGAAATGTGATTCTTAAAGCAAGTGAAAGTTTAGGATTTGCAGTTGTCCATTTGATAAAAGAAGAGATAAAAAAGAACTGGCTTGCAAAACTCGGAGCTTTGCTTATGATGCCTGCACTTAATAATTTCAGGAAAAAAGCTGATTTTGCTGAGTACGGAGGAATACCCCTTCTTGGTGCTAAGAAGCCCGTTATTATTACTCACGGTAGGGCTAATGCAAAAGCTATAAAAAATGCAGTAAGAGTAGCCGGAGAATTTTTAAATACCAGTTTCAATAAAAAGCTCGTTGAAAATCTTAAAGCACTTATCCCTGAAGGAGCTAAGGTATAAATGGGGACAAAGATACTAGGAACGGGGGTATATTTGCCCGAAAAAGTACTTACAAACTTTGATTTAGAGAAACTGGTTGACACTTCAGATGAATGGATTACAACGAGGACAGGGATAAAAGAAAGGAGGATAGCGGAATCCGAAACAGTAACACAGATGGCGACAGAAGCATCAATAAAGGCTCTCCGAGATGCAAATATATCTGCGGAGGAACTTGATTTAATAATCTTGGCAACGCTTACACCGGAGAAAAGGTTTCCTTCTACAGCATGCCTTGTCCAAGCTCGGATAGGAGCAAAGGGAGTTTACGCATTTGATATTTCTGCTGCCTGTAGCGGTTTTCTCTACGCCCTCGATATAGCAGATAGCTTCATAAAATCCAGAAAAGCGGAGAAAGTATTGATAATCGGAGCAGAGAAACTTTCCGAAGCTGTCGATTGGTCTGACAGAGCCACTTGTGTGCTTTTCGGGGATGGAGCCGGTGCTGTTGTTGTGGTGAAGTCCGACGATGAAAGTGATGTAATTGCTTCCAGAATGTATTCAGAAGGAACCCTTGAAGAGCTTCTTTACGCGGATAAATGCGGATATATAAGAATGAAAGGACGGGAATTATTCAAAACTGCTGTAAGGAATATGGAGGAAGTTTGTAGAGAAGTACTTCAAAAAGCTCAGGTGAATCCCGAAGAAGTTTCTTTGGTGATACCCCATCAAGCGAATGTCAGAATAATAAATGCAATGGTTGAAAAGTTAGGTATTCCTAAGGAAAAAGTTATAGTGAATATAGATAAATACGGAAACACATCGGCAGCATCTATTCCTATAGCACTTCACGAAGCCGTAAAGGAAGGAAGAGTAAAGAGAGGAGACCTTATTTTAATGACTGCAATGGGCGGCGGACTCACGTGGGGAGCAATCCTTTTAAGATACTGAGTATATTCCCTTGGAGTTGATTACTCTTTCTACAAACTTTTCTAATCTTTTTGCATTAACTCCTGCCAGAGAAACATCTGCATCCGGGTGACCGTACAGAGTACAAAGAGTCACTATTTTAGTACCCGTATGTTTTCTAAGCATTCTTATGGTGAAATCCATTCTATAACAGTGAATTCCTATCATCAGCGTAACGTCGTGATTTCCATGAAGTATAGATAGATGAGGATTTGGAGGGTCTATCTCCCTTGAAAAATCAACTTTTTTGTTCTTGGGCTTATAGTCGGGAAGGATATGGATATTTAGATTCGGAATATGCTCTTTCAACCTTTTGATTAATTTACCTTTACTTTTTGACTCTTCATTCCAAGACCAAAGAACAAGAGGACCTACTATTATTGTAGGTTTCTTTGCTCCTTGAAGAAGTTCCACAGCCTTATTTAAAGCTTCATCGAAAGATGTCTTCTCACCGTTTATGAAACCTATATCGGTGGAGGATTCCCTTACTATGGGAAGCCTCGACATATCCTCTTGAGGTCCCGGAGCCACCTTGGGAATTTTGTATCCCTCGGGTATGAATTCCTTAAGAGTATCATTCAGTACAGGTTTCTGAGCACTTTTTCTCCTTGGAATTGTATTATTTCTTTCCTTTATAGAGAGTAATTTCTCACTATCTTCAACGTAGAGGTCAAGCTCAACCTGGAACTCACCGTGATAGGCTTTTTCCTCCTCTTCAACGCCCAGGGAATAGCAAGTGATGCCTTCTATATCTATTAAAACTCCGTTTGCCCCCCAATCTTTAGCCTTCTTAAATATTTCATACCTTTTTTCATAAAATTCATAACAGCAGTGTCCTATGTAAGTGTATCCGTTTTCTCCACACCATTGAAGAACATCTCTCAACATCTCAAAGCTCGTTATAGTTATAGGAATCATTCCTCTCTCGTAAGCCATTCTGTAAAGGTCTCCTACAGTGCATCCTCCACATTCTCCACAGTCTTCCGTATACCTGTAATCACACCAGGAAGGCTTTGCACAGTAAGGAAGGAGCATAACCTTGGCTTTCTTTATATTCTCCTTTAAGCTACCTCCTATACTTCCTATTACTCTATTTAGTTTTTTTTTATCTATCCCCAAATCCTGAGCTTCTAATTTTCTAATGGGAAACATTACAGCTTCTACGAAATCGTCCACTGTAAGGTTTACACTTTCAAAATTTTTGTTTGCAAGAAACTCCCTGATTTTTTTCTCCACTTCCTGAACAGGGGTGTGTTTCAGGTAGGCTTCCAAGTCGTATATAAGTCTCTTAGGATTTACGAAGAAGTCACCATTTATAATTACCTGCTGAAGTACTTTCGTTTGATGGTCCACCTTTACAGAAACCCTAAAGGTTCCTCCCGGACATCTGTAAATTCCGTAAAGTATCTCATCCCCCGTAATAGTTTTCTTTACATGATAAATCCACTCTTCGCTTCTAAAGTAATCTTTTTTCTCTTCGAGGAGCTGGAGCTCCTCTTTTGTGAGTTCTCCCCAGTAGAGTTCTATTCCGAGCTCTTCCTTCAATGCTTGTAAGATAGCATCGAAAACTTCTTCCTTTGATGGCAGTCTACCCAATTCCCTTTTTACCCAAGTTATTCTGTCTTTTGCTGACTTTATACCCTTCGATGTTAATTTTTCAACGGGGATTTGCAGGGATTTTAGCATTCTTTCCAGATTTACGTCCATAAGGATAGTTCCCTGATAGAGGAAAGCATTACCTTCGAACACTCCCCCTGTTCCTGAGATCTTTTTTCCTTCAACCTCAATATCATTTCTCGGTCTAAAGTGAGCATTTATACCGAGTTTTTGCAATCCTTTTGCTACAGATTCGCATATAATTCTAGTAATTTCCTCGTAGGATTTATTACCGAAACTTTCTCTATCTGCAATTATTTCCCAACCTATCTGAGTCTCATCAAAATATATAGCTCCTCCTCCCGTGATTCTTCTGTTAACGTCTATTCCTTCCCTTTGAAGGTATTCTAGCCTTACTTCTTGTTCAACCGCTTGGTGATAACCTATTAAAACGCATTCAGGCTTAAACTGGAGGAACCTTATGGTATTGGGAATTTTCCCTTCAGATTTAAGCTCAAGAAGTATATTATCAAGGGCTATATTTTCATACGCTGGTTTTTGACCCGTATATATTACTCTCCACATATTTACACTCCTAAAAGTTATTTATTTAAATCTCTATGAGCTTTTTCAAGGACCCTATAAAAAATTTTTATCATAGAATAAATAAAAGCTAGTCTTAAAATTTTCTCCATGGATAAGGAATTTGAATTTCCTTTAGACTTAGCCGAGAAGTGTGTTAAGTGTGGTCTTTGTAAGTCTGTATGCCCTACTTATCCCTTTAAGGAAGAAGAGGGTGCTTTCGCGAGGGGAAGATTGGCCCTTGCAGAAATGGTGATAAAGGGAGAAATCCCTCTAACAAGGGAAGTTGTTGCTCAATGGAATGAATGTGCTATGTGCAGAAGATGCGAATGGATTTGTCCTAATGACGTTCAATATAAGGAAATACTTACCCATGCTAGGGAACTTCAACATAAGCAAATGGGAAAGGATTTTATATCGGAGGCAGGGCTAAAAAGTTTAGAGTTTATGCAATCTAAAGTAGGAAGGATTACTCTGAAGATTGCGGGAATTTTATCTAAACCTCTGCCTAAGGAGATAAAGCTTCCCTTACCTACCGGAGGTGTTAAATTCTTTCCCAAACCCTACGGTAAACCTTTCGGCATAAGGGGAAAAACTTTTAAAGCGGAAAAAGAAAAGAAGAAACTTTTATTCTTCACAGGTTGTATGATAGATGTTTTTTACGGAAAGACTGGGGAGAGCGTTATAAAAGTTCTAAATAAGCTAGGTTATACCGTAATAGTTCCAAAGGATATAAAGTGTTGTGGCGCTCCTCACCTTTATCACGGAAATATAGAAGCTTTTGAAAAATTAAAGGAACACAACTTAAGAGAAATGGAAAAGTACAAATACGATGCTATTGTTGTTGCATGTCCAACATGCGGTGGTGCGTTAAAAGAAGATTACGGTAAAAGTTGGGAAGTCTTGAGCTTTACGGAAATCATAGCTAAGGAAGATGCGAAATTTAAAGGGGATGGAGAAAGTGTTACCGTTCATGTACCCTGTCACTACTATACCGCTATGAAGCTGAATCCCAACAATTTTTACCAAGCCCTTGGGAAGGTTGAAGGTGCAAAAACAATAAAAGCGGAAAAGTCTCAAAGCTGTTGCGGATTTGCAGGTCTATTTTCAATTAAGAATCCCAAACTTTCCGAAGAAATTCAGAGGGAAAAAATGCTTGATTTCAAAAAAACAGGTGCCAACTACATAGTAACAGAGTGCCCGGGTTGTGTCCTTCAACTAAGGGATGGAACAAAGAAGTTTAGAAATAATCAGGAAGTAAAACATATAGCTGATTATTTAGCAGAAAGGATAACTTAAGAAATAATGAAGGAAGAGAAGCTGATAGAGGCTCGGAAGGTAAAAGGAAAACCAATAAGAACTTCAGTTTTGATGTTAGACTTTACCTCTCTCAGTTCTTTGTTTTTCTTTAGCCTCATTCTTATTGCTTTATCCTATTCTCTTTCAACTTGTCTGC
>DQTK01000122.1 GCA_015662815.1 Aquifex aeolicus
ACTTTTGTTCTATGTCAATAAAAACTGTTACACTTCCCCTTTTCAATTTCCTCTTAATCTCATTCTTAATTTCCAGTTCTATAGGAATAAGAAAGGAAGGCATTCTGGTAGATATGTCAAGCCCCTTACCGTTTAAAGAGCGCATCATTATAGTTACTCTCCAGTTCTCACTGTCCGCTTCAGCCTTTCCGAAACCGGTCATGCTAAACATGAACTCTATTCTATTAGAAATCGATTTAGGAGAATAGAATATTTTGTATGCCGGACCAATTTAAGTACGCAACATTTAAAAGATGAGTGAGAATCTTGACCATTATATTTTTTGTTTTGGTTATGATATATGCCTACTTTCATGTGAAAGATAAAAAGAGGGCAGGGGAAGAGAGTTACACTATATCTACCGCTTTTATCCCTTTTCTGATTTCTCCAAGATAAAAAGCTCCATCTAGGAGCTCCGTAGCTTTTTGAGCTTCTTCTTTATCTATCACAATTATCATGCCTACGCCCATATTAAAGGTTCTGAACATTTCCCTTTCTTCTATTTTCCCGAGCTTCTGTATCCATGCGAATATAGGGTTGTCGGGTATGTTTTTTTTGTAAACAACAGCTTTTAGATTCTCGGGAAGTATCCTTATTAAGTTTTCGGGTATCCCGCCGCCTGTAATGTGGGCAATTCCCTTTACTTTTACTCTCTTTTTGAGTTTTTTAATATCCCTTACGTATATTCTTGTAGGTGTGAGAAGTATCTCCGCTACGGTTTTCCCGAAGTCAGGGACAAAATCCGTATACTTGATACCGTTTAAATGGAGAACCTTTCTTATTAGGGAATAACCATTACTGTGAAATCCCGAAGATTTTAAACCTATTAGAACATCTCCTTCTTTTATATCTTTTCCGTCTACAACTTCTTCCTTTTCACAAAAGCCTATACAAAATCCCGCAAGGTCGTAAACCCCTTCGGGGTAAAAATCGGGCATTTCCGCTGTTTCTCCACCCGCCAAAAGCACTTCTCCTTCCTTACACCCCTTTATTATCCCATCTATAATTTCCTTCATAACCGGAAGTTGTAGTCTTCCCGTGGCTATATAATCAAGGAATATAAAAGGGTCCGCTCCCGTAGTTATCAAATCGTTTACGTTCATAGCTACAAGGTCTATTCCTACTGTATCGTGTTTATTCACAGCTTGGGCTATTTTGAGTTTTGTTCCTACCCCATCTGTTGTGGAGAAGACAACGGGATTTTTATAGCCCTTTATCGGGAACCCGCTTGCAAACCCTCCGAACTGCGAGATATTAAATTCATTCTTTAATTTTTCCTTTATGTAGTTTACAAACTCATTAGCTTTATCTATATCCACTCCTGCCGATTTATAGGTGAGCATACTCACGCCCCCAAGTAGAATTCTTCTACTACTGTGTATATCGGACCTACAGAGGTAAGGGAGCTCGAGATAAGTGCTATCTTGTTTATCTCATCTTCTCCGAATTCTACTGTTCTGTATTTCCTCAGTAAATCGCCCAATGCTCTTCTATCTGCTCTTTTTATCCTGCATACGGTGACGTGAGGGACAAAGTTCTTTGAATTTTTAGGAATTATTCCTCTACGTGCATTTAACCTTTCGACTTCTTTAGCCAGTTTTATCAGTTTGTTTGCTCCTTCCGATACTCCTATCCACAGAACCCTCGGACTCCTCATATCGGGAAATACTCCTAAACTCTTATACTTTATTTTGAAAGGTATATTTTTTTTGGCTATTTCCTGTAAGTTTTTTATTACTTCTAAAGCTTGACCCTCGTTTATTTCGCCTAAAAACTGGAAGGTCATATGGAGGTTTTGAGGTTCTACCCACTTTCCGGTGATTTTTGGATCAATCTCCTCTTTTATTCTTTCCGAAACTTCATGGATACGTTTGCTAGTAAAAAATCCTACAAAAGCTCTCACAACTTTCATTCTACATCAATATAGAAGCGTTATAGGAGCGGAGTAAGCTACCAATCTCAGTCCAAAGTAATAATTATGCCAGGAGAATTTATAGGAAAGCACCTTTACAGAATACTTCCCGGGGTGATTTATTTTCACCACTACCCTTTTAGTATCGTAAATCCTGTAGACTTCATCGTTTCTATATATGAGTATCAAAACTTTATCTTGATTACTTTTTACATAAATCCTAAAAGGGTAGACTGTCGTTTCACCGGGATAGTAAAAGCCCTTAGGAGAATAGGCATAGATTTCCACATGTTTTTTTCCGTTTACTATGACGTTTCGTTCCAGCTCTAATCTTTTGTAGATACGCTTGTAGACCATATTCCTGGAATGGTCAATGCTAAAATCTAAAAACTTTTTATTAAGGTATACATCATGAGCCAGTACATTACACTTGCCGGTTTTCGGATTTAAGTGATAATGGATTGTTCTATATTCTTGTCCGATAAGTTTTCGCGGTAAATACTCAAATATGAAACTAAATAATCTTTCTCTAAAACTTGCTTCCGATACGAATAGAAGATAGCATTGGGGTGATTTTATAATATTCTTAAACATCCCTTTTTCCTTAAAAGGGAAAGAACCGTATACGGCATGCAGATTTAATCCTTCCATAAACTCTACGATTTCTTCGTCGGGATACTCATTTAACTTTACACCGAAGAGATAAAAAATTTTCTGAACGTAAGGCTTTGGAGCTAATTTACCTTCAGCTATGTACGTTTCATAATAGGAAAAAGGAGTGAGATTGTAAACTATAAAGCCGAAGATGTAGAGAGAAATAAGAACTCCTAAAAGAGATTTAATACCTCTCAGGAGATTCATAAAATTCCCCTTTAAAATCTCTTAGTCTAAAAATGTAGAACCTCTTTACCTCTTCACCACGCCAAAGCACCTTTACTTCTTCTAAAAGTTCTTTATCGGAAAAACTTCTTAAAACTCCCTTCGGTACACCACTGTAGTTAACAAATATAGCATCTTTGTCCCTAAATTTCTCTAACCCTTCCCTCCAAAAATAATATTGGGTGTACCTATTTATATGAAAGACGTAAGTCCTGGGATTACCCTTTACATAAAAAGCCATTTCAGCGGATATCTGGTATACCGTTGAAAATATGAGTTCTTCTCCTGTGTAGTACTTGCTTACAGCCTTTCCTAAATCTTCCCATCCTACGAGAAATTTTGTAGGGTCCCTCTTAGGAGGAAGAATATTCTTAAGTCCCAAGTAATCGATTATAGGAGAGAATTGTACTAAAAGAGTCAGAAACACGGATAAGATTAACGTAGCGATTTTTAAATATTTAGGTGCTTTCAAGAAATAATAAGCAAACAAAATACTTGCGGTGTAGTATCCAAAACCCGTCCAGTTGGCGTAAACCCTTTTCTTCAAGGATAGAACTAAAAAGAACATAAATATAGGAAAGGAAAAAATTGTAAGGAATAAAAGCCTATTGTCTTTGGTTTTGAAACTTTTATACCAACCCCACAATATGAAAAAAAACGGCAGGAGCGAGAGCAAAATAATTTGCCCCCCTAAAAACTCTCCAAGGGCGGCAAAGTTGGGAAAATTGCTCGACTGTGTAGCTAAATTCGATACATGTTTGAAGGATATAAAATCCTTTTCAAGATTCCATATAAGGACAGGTAAAGAAAGTATAAAAGCAACCACTAAGGAAGTGTAAATTTTCAAATCCTTTAAAAGAGAAGGCTTTACCAGAAGAATGTATAAAATCCCAAAAGGTAGAAGAAATACCGCAGGGTATTTACTCAAAAATGCCAATCCCGCAAAAAATCCGGTGAGAAGCCAAAGTTTTATCTCATTCTTTTCAACCGCGAAGTAAAAGCATATTACGGATAGAGCCCAGAAGAAAATTAAAGGGGCATCGGTTGTGAATATTACAGAATTTATAGCAAATCCCACAAATAGATTAGGAAAAACGGAGGATATTAAGGCAACCCTTTCATCGAAGATTCTTTTTACAAAGAAGTAAGTGATTAATGAAAGCGAGAAAGATAAAAGGATGGCATTTATTCGTACACCTAATTCGGTATTACCCAAAATACTTGTGGAAATGAAATTCATGTAGGCTACCATAGGAGGCTTTGAGTAATAACTTATGTCCAGATGCCTAGACCAGTCCCAGTATTGAGCTTCTTCCGGTGAAAGGTCTATCGGGTACAGAAGAACGTAGAAAACCCTGAAAATTAAAAAGATGGTATTTATAACGAGGACATACTTAAACATAAAGTTAAAGTTTACCTTGAACCGCAGATATATCTTACTCCTTTTTCCGTTTTAGCCCAGTGGGGAGTGTTAGGTTCAAGTTCTATCATATCCCCTTCCTTTAAAAGAATTTCTTTACCCTCTGCACCGATGATAACTTCGCCTTCTATAACCCATCTAACTTCCTTGTCGGGATGGGTATGGGTAGGATAGTAGGTTCCGGGTGGGTCGTACCATTCGTAAACCGAATAGCCCTTTTCTCTGAGGATTGAGTATATTTTTTTCCTTTCCTTGATACCCGTTTTTTCGTACCTTACCCTCTCCATCTCTTATAAAGATTATGCTCTATCCTAAGTGTATCAAGGAGTTTACCCACCACGAAGTCTATAAGGTCCTCCATTCGCTTAGGTTTATGGTAAAAGGCTGGGCTTGCGGGAAGAATGATTCCTCCGGCTTCTATAATCTTTAGCATATTTTCAAGGTGGATTTTACTGTAAGGAGATTCCCTTATGAGGAGAACCAGAGGGACTTTTTCCTTCAGGGCTACTTCTCCAATCCGGTGTATTAGATTTCTGTTTATACCGTTTGCGATATAAGCCAGTGTACTTGTTGAACAAGGTGCTATGAAAATTCCTTTGTACTTTACAAGTACGGAACCGCTGGCAAGGGGAGAGGTAAAATCTTCCTCCTCGTGGAGATTTATACCCTTCAGGGAATTTAAGATTTCTTCCAAAGTTTTATCATGTTCCTCCTTGAGGACTAATCTTGCGGTTTTGGAAACAACCAGGTCTATTCGAAAATCCAGCTGGGATAAGACCTCAATTAGGCGAATCCCGTATATTACACCGCTTGCTCCTGTAATACATACTGCTACCTTCTGCATAAAAGATGTCCTAGTATACCTCCGAATGTTTCGAAGAAAAATCTAATCTTTTTTTCGTTTTCCGGCAGAATTACTATTAAGTAATCCTCTGTCTTTCCAACCTTTATCTCTTGATAAACCTCCGACGGAGCGTTTGCAAAATCGTAAAAGGCTATGACGGATTCTAATCCTTTTAGTTCAATGCCCATGGGTAAATTCTCTCCCACGGATATATACAGTTCTGCATTATCAGATAATGAAGCCTTCAATCCACGTAAATAATCCATCACAACCTTTTTTAAGTTTTCACTCTCACAATGGAGTTTTACCTTGACACCCTTCAAATCCATATACCAATTGCTTTTTCCTCCTTTTTTTTCAATAAGTTTTATCTCTTCGATAACCATACCTTCGTCAAATCCTTTGCACATATCGTATACGTTCAGAAGGGAAATACTCACAGCGGTTAGAGCTTCCATTTCGTAACCCGTTTTGGCTTTTCCGCGAACCCAAGAAAAAACTTCTAAGCTATCTTCATTTAATTTCAGTTCCACGGAAATGTGGTCTATAGGAATTGGATGACAGAAGGGTAGTAGTTCCCCCGTTTTCTTTGCTCCGAAAATCCCGCTTAACTTAGTGGCTTCAAACAAATTTCCTTTGGGAACCTGATTGTTTTTTATCCTTTCTATAGTTTCAGGTTTTAACCTTATTTTGCCGTAAGCTTTTGCTTCCCTAAGGGTTTCAAATTTCGCGGATATATCCACCGTCCTCATAGGATCCTTTTACGTTTTCTCCTTATATATGCCGGAATTTCTTCTTCCTCAAAGGTTTCTACTCTTTTAGGAGTTTCTTTCGGCTTTTCCTCTATAGTTTCTATCTTATCCTCGTTTTTTATAACTTTAAAGGAAACCTCTTTGCCTTCGACTCTGAATCTTTCCTCAGAGAAATCCGTAGCCACTATTGCAACCCTTAGAAAATCTTCTTTATCACTCTCCAGAACAGCTCCGAAGATTATTTGAGCTTCATCGTGAACCCTTTGGCTTATCTTTTCCATAACTTCATCTATAACGGAGAATGGAACATCTTCGGAAGTCCAAAGCGTAACGAGGAGTCTTTTTGCACCTTCTATAGAATTACCTTCAAGTAAGGGATTTGTTATGGCTTTTTCAACTGCAACCTCAGCCTTTTCCTCACCTTTTCCTTCACCCATACCTATTATTGCAAGCCCACCGTCCTCCATAGTTGTTCTTATATCTGCAAAGTCAACGTTTATAACCGCGGGAGTCACAACGATGCTAGTTATACCCCTTACAGCTCTTGAAAGAACAGCATCTACTTCTTTGAAAGCTTCCCGTATGCTCAATGCTCTATTTGATAATTCCCCTACTTTTTGATTATGGATAACGATATAAGCATCCGCCGATTCCTTCAATTTTTCAAGACCTTTGAGGGCCAACTCCATTTTCCTTTTTCCTTCGAATTTAAAGGGTAAAGTAGCTACCGCCACGGTAAGAATTCCCATCTCTTTCGCAGTTTTCGCTATAACCGGCGCAGCTCCTGTACCTGTTCCTCCACCGAGACCGCTGGCTATGAAGACCATATCCGTATCTCTCAAAATTTCCTTTATCTTATCTATATCTTCCAGTGCAGCTTCTTCTCCTATCTCCGGCCTTGCTCCTGCTCCCAATCCCCTTGTTACCTTTTCACCTATCTGTATCCTATTGGGAACCTTAAGGCTGTTTAAGTGTTGAACATCAGTATTTATTGCATAAAGCTCTACACCGTCTATACCGTCTTCGTACATTCTGTTTACGGCGTTACTTCCTCCTCCTCCCACTCCGATAACTTTAATTTTACAAGGGTTTAGAAAATCTCCATCCATATTGAGACCCTCCATTACAACAAATCCTCAAAAAGATTCTTAACCTTATCAATAAAGTTCTTAAATAACCCTCTTCCTTTACTATTTTTATTTTCCATGATTTCAAATTTCTCCACCAGAAGCCC
>DQTK01000072.1 GCA_015662815.1 Aquifex aeolicus
GTTCCTAATCTACCGTGTGGAGTTGAAAGGTTACAGGAGGGTGAGGTTTAGAGAGAGCAAAGAGGGAGGGGATAAGGGTGAAAGAAGGAAATCCGTCGGGGACAAGCAGTAAATGTTTTTGTGGGAGGGAAGAGAAGAAGGAAGGACATTATCTGATGTGCAAAGCTCACAAGAGATATGGCAGGGATTACATGGGAACGAAGTGGGGGTATTTCAAAGACCGTTCCCTCTGGAGGTATCCCTTCTCCTATTCAACTATTGTCTTCTAAGAAGGAACGGTTTCCGAGCGGTAGAATTTTTATATGAATTTCCGGGAGCTCATAAGAAGGGTAAAAGGCATCACAGCAAACTCGAAGGAAGTAAAAGAGGGTTATATATTTTTTGCAATAAAGGGAAAAAAAGCGGACGGGCACGAGTTTATAAGGGAAGCTGAAGAAAAAGGAGCATACGCCGTAGTTGTAGAAAGGCCAGTTTCTTCAAAAGTCCCCGTAATTGTGGTGGAAAATACAAGAAAAGCTTTAGGAAAAGCTGCACATCTCTTTTTCGGGAATCCCTCGGAAAAACTGAAAGTTATAGGCGTTACCGGGACTAACGGAAAGACAACAACCACACACATAATCGAAAACATATTAAACGCTTCTGGTGAAAAGACAGGGCTTATAGGAACAATTTATTACAGAATAGGAAAAGAAATACTAGGGGAGGGATATACTACTCCCGATGCGGTTACTTGGCATAAAACTCTTAAAGAAATCCTTCAAAAGGGAGCAAACCATGTAGTGGCTGAAGTTTCTTCCCACGCGTTAGACCAATACAGAATTTATCCTACACGCTTTGAAGCGGTGATATTTACGAATCTGACCCAAGACCATCTCGATTATCACAAAACTATGGAGGATTACTACAGGGCAAAGAAAAAACTCTTTACCGAGTATATATCAGATATAAAAATAATAAACGCAGATGACCATTACGGAGAGCGTCTGATTCGGGAAGTAGAAGGAGAAATACTTACTTACGGAAGGAAGGGCGAAGTAAAAATAGAGGACTTTGAAACCTCTTTCAAGGGCTCAAGAATAAAGCTCCGTTTCAAAAACAGGGAATACATGTTCGAAAGCAACCTTATAGGCGAATTCCAGGCTTACAATTTGTGCGGTGCGATAGCCTACGCTCTGTGGAAAGGTGTTTCCCCCTCTAAAATTCAGGAAGCTTTAAGGTCTATTTCCGTAAAAGGAAGATTCGAAGTTGTATACTCCGATTCCTTTACGGTAATTGTAGATTACGCCCACACTCCAGATGCAATAGAAAATGTATTGAAAACTGCAAGGAAACTCACAAAGGGAAAATTAATAACACTGTTTGGAGCCGGTGGAAACAGGGACAGGGATAAAAGACCTCTTATGGGAAAAGCTGCCGAAAGATGGAGTGACTTGATAATACTGACTTCCGATAATCCAAGATATGAAGACCCAGAAGAAATAATAAACGATATATTAAAGGGTGTATCCCGAAAGGATATTGTAATAGTACAGCCCGACAGAGAAAAGGCCATAGAACTGGCTCTGAAAACTGCAAGTGACGGAGATTTGGTGGCAATCCTCGGAAAAGGGCATGAAACTTACCAGGAGATAAAAGGTGTAAAATATCCTTTCAGTGATGTTGAAGTTGTCAAAAAATTTGTCGGAGGTGATGGTTGTATAGGGAAGGAATAAACCCTAAAGGAGAAAAGATTCCTTGTGATTTTGAGACCCTTTATTATCATGTAAAACAGGAGCTTTTGGAGATATTTAAGAATGCAGATAGACCCATACCGAGGGTAAAAATTAAAGAATTGAAATCTGCAGAAATATGCGGGTTGGTGAATTTGGCAAAAGTATTACTTTATCTTGAAAACCTCGGAGTCGTGACCGTTGTAAATAAGGAGTATTATTTTCAGGAGTGGGAAATAGACATACAGCCGCAAGTCCTTGACGTATTGTTTGAACAAATATGAAGAGTAGAAACAGAAGGATTTACCTAATCAGACACGCCCAGAGTGAATACAACGAGAAGGGAATATTCCAGGGAAGATTGGACAGTGACCTAACACCGCTGGGCTTTGTTCAAGCAAGGTTGCTCGTAAACCAATTTAAAGAGGAAAAGCTGGAGATAATTTTTACTTCTCCCCAGAGAAGAGCCTATAAAACCGCGTTGATGCTTTCGGATATACTCGGTATAACTCTAGTTGTGGATGAAAGAATAAGGGAAATGTCCTTCGGAGTTCTCGAAGGGAACCACTTCTGGACTATGTTTGAAGAAAACAAAGAAATGATTTTAAACTGGTTGAGGAACCCGGTTAAATACCCCCTTCCTACACAAGAAGACATGAATGTCTTCGAAAAAAGGATAAGGAGCTTTTTAGAGGATTTAAAGAAGAGAAAAGAAGAAGTAATAGCAGTGGTAGGACACGGCGGAACCCTTCACGGACTTATCTGTCTTGCTCTAGGTATAGGGCTTGAGAGAATGTGGCATATCCATATGGACAATACAGGAGTATCCCTCCTCGAATGGGATGGCGAAAGATTTTATCTAAAGGGACTAAATAATACTTGTCATTTGCTTCCTCTCGAATAGAGGGCCGGCAGGATGTTATTCTTTATCCATGTTGCATCCCACCACTCAATGGGATTTACCGGCACTCCCATTATCATCATACCATAGTGCAGGTGGTCTCCGAAAGCAAGCCCTGTAGCATCGGTAATTCCTATAATCTGTCCCTTTTTTACGATATCCCCTTTCTTTACCCTGAACTCAGCCAGGTGGGCGTATAAACTCATGAGTCCGTAGCCGTGGTCAATTATTACCGTATTTCCGTAAATTCCCAAAAATCCCGCAAAAACTACTTTTCCGCTATTGGCAGCTTCCACAGGGGCATTCCTTACGGAAGCAAGGTCATATCCCCAGTGATAGCTTTCACTTATCTTTTTCCCGCCGTAGGTGTATATTCTTCTTTCTCCGAATAGGGAAACGACTTTACTTCTCCTAAGTTGTAAAAACTTTCCGCTCCAGTAAAGAGTATTTTCCGATTCTTTACCTATACTACTTATCTGTTTCTCGTTTTCATTTCTCATCTCTTCGTTAACTTTCTTGAAAGCCTGAATTAAATTCTTCCTATCGATTGGTTCACCGAGAAGAGTAGAAAGCTTGGGAATTAATTTACTTTCCTTACCTTTTAGTTCTATCCTGTAAACGGGATATCTCTTGTGTTTGATGCGACAGGGTACCAACACGGTGGTTTCATTTCCAACTTTATCCACGGCTACAATCTTTATAGAATCTTCGGAATGAAAATTCAACGGGACTGCAAAGAGGGAAAAGTAAGTGTTTTCCCCTGTCTGATAAAAGGGAAAGGAGAGATTTCCTATTTTTAGATACAATTGGGAATCCTCGCTTACGCTAACTCTTACAGCTCCGCTGCCTCCGTTCATAACTGTGTAAGGAGAGAAGATTATATTTACCGTAGGCGGAGTGTAGTCTATTGATGTGGGTATTCTGTAAGTTTCCTTAAACAGGAATAGTCTTTTCAATTCTACCAGAACCTCCCCTTTACCTTCTTTCAATCCGAGCTTCTTAGGTTCAAGCGTTATTTTTACTTCCGGTGTAGGAATGCCTTCAAAAACGGTAAACTCCTTCCCGTTCTGGATTATCTTAATACTCAAATTTTGAACCTTATCGTAATTCTTTATATAAAGGGTTATATCCTTTTTCCTTGGTAGGGTAGAAAACTCCTCGTAATTCAAAACTTGAGGTTTCGCAACCAAAAACACATAAACGCCGAAAGTATAAACTGCGGTAATGAGAAAAACAATAGCGAGAATCTTTTTCATAAAAAAAGATTTTAACCTTCAGGAAATAAACACCTCGAAAAATTTAAATTTGTTCTCTCGGACAATAGCTTCTATTTCTTCCTTTGAAAACACTTGTCCTTCTTTAGGTCTTACGGATATTTGAAATACCATTAATCTGTCTCCCTTTTCAAGTTTGAGGTTCTGTCTGTTGGGGGATGCTTCCATACCCAGTAGCCGGGAAAGAACTTGTGCAGTTGAAACATGGGAAATAAAGGAAGTAAATCCGTATTTTTGAAGTTTTTCCTTAGCGGTTTTCAGGTCTATTTCCTCTACATCTATATGGACTTTTTTAGAACTAATCATATTAAGGGAAAAAGCGTTTGTTAGGTAATAGGGTTTTTTCAAGGAATCCCTTATCGAGTAAACAAACTTTCCTTTATGGATTAAATTCAAGCATTTGTAATCCTCAAGGAAATAACCCAGTGCAAAGGCAAAATCGTTTGGGGTTTCCAGTATAAGGTCGTAGCATTTATCTTCCAAACTCCTTATTAAGTTATTTACATAATAGGCCAATTCCTTTGAGTGCTTATCCATGTGTTCTCCCGATGGAAGTTTTATTACAACTCCCCCGTTGTCTTTACTATCCCTCCGCGTTATTACTATCCTGTCTCCGGGAGAGTGATTTGTTCTTATCAGGTTCTTTACACCTTCGGTGTTTGGGCTTTCCCTGTCATCCTTTATAGTAAAGATAGGTTTATATACCTCTCCTTCCTTGAAATATTTGTAAAAGACCACAGTAAGCCTTTTTTTGGAAAGAATAACTCCGGCAAAGAAGGAAAAAACCAGAGGGTTAGAGGTTAGGCCCACCTTCAGGTTTGGAAGATATTCTTCTTTTATGCTTTTTAATGTACTACCTATATACTCCAGCCACCTTGAGTAATAGGTAAAGCTTTCGATTATATTTTCCTCGTCAAAGGTAGCTGTATAACTGAGCTCTGCATCTATGTGGAAAACGCTTTTTATATAATCCCGGGAAAAATCAAATATATCTGTGAAGGTTTCCCTATACTTTTCGGAAGATGGAAATATAAACAAAGGAATTTCAAGATTGGTCAAGAATTCTTCTAAATTTTCTACACTTTCCATATCACCTTTTTTAGGGAAGATTATCGGAATTTTCTTCTCCCTACAGACTTTGAGCTTCTCTTCAAGGAATTCTACATCTTCTATTTTTCCCTCTCGGGTTAACCTTCCGGTAAAGGCAAACTTGGAAGCTAAATTCCCGAACTTCAAAACCGAGTAAAGGGCAAGAGTATAGGAGTTAGTTTTGAAATCAAAATTTTTACTGAAGGTTAAGAAAAAACCTCTTCCGGTGAGTTTCTTTATGGCTTCCGGGGAATCAGTGTATATCGGTTCGGTGCTAAGAACTATGTCCGAACTCAACGGAATTACTAAGAGCCTGTTTAACTCCGCTTTTCCCTCCTTGGCAACGGGAAAGAAAACTTCGAAGCTATCACCGCTCAGTATTTCCTCTGCGGTGTTTATGTCTATATTTAACTTTTCCGCAAACTTTTCTAGATCTATATTTCCCTTTGAGTTCCTGAAGAGCTTTAAAGCTAAAAAATTTAAGTTTTTTTCTTGAGAAAATTCGTTAAAGGGAAAGGAATCCAAAACAGCTTCTAAATCCTCCCGTGAAAGATTTGAAGGGTTATCCGCATAATTTTCCAGAAATAGGACCTTTTGGTAGTAGTCCAGCTTCTTAAATAAGCTCAAGCTTTAGACCTCTCGTAAAGAGCTCGTAATCATAAGCCTCGGATTTTAAAGGAATTTTTATCTCCTTCCTGATTAATCCTTCGTAGAGGGTTATTTTCTTTTTCCTAGTTTCAAGTACTATCCTTCCCTCTTTTCCAGTGAATTCTTCTTCAGGAAAGATGGAGAGTATCTCCCTTTTGGTATCGTAGAAGAACTCCAAGTTCTTTCCTTTTCCGTGTATAGGCTTTCTTTCGTGAGCCTTTAAGAGGGCTTCTTCGAGGAGTTCCCGTTTCAGATTAACCAGTTCTTCGTTGAGATGTGCAAGTTCCTCCGACTGATTTATCACACCCAGCCACAAGGGAAGATATCTTTCTGCTTCAAACTTCTTAAACTCTTCCTTTTCTGGAGTAAGAAGTTTTCCATCCCCTTTTAGGGTCCCTTTGTAGACCTTCTCAATTTTTTCCATAGTTTTTTCGTCTAACTTAGTTATTTCAAAGAGGGTTCCGCTAAAATATGTATGGAACTGGTATGTAGGCATATCAATGGGTAAATCTGTCTGAACAATGTAGTACTCACCGTCTATCTTTACGATAACGTCTCTGTGTGTTGCAAATTCGTACCATTTTGAGAGAGGCATTATAGTTGTGAAATCTTCTCCGACGTTAAGGATTACAAATTTCATTTCTTGAGCGTCTAAAGAGGGTATCAGTTCAAACACAACACCTCTTTCGGGTTTTTCTATCGTTTTCTTCTTTCTAAGGAATTTTCTATACTCTTCGTATTCCTCTTCGTTTACTTCATCAATTTCCATGGTTTCGTCTTCTTCCATGTTTGAGCTCTCTCTATAAAGTTCCAGTAGCGTCTTAAGGGTACTCACCTTAATCCTCCTTACAGTAAATGGAACGGAGATTTTCGCATTTTTCTGACAGGTGTTTTTTTATAAATTCTTCAAAGGTTTCTTCCTCTACTTTTAGCTTTCTTACAAGCTCTTTTAATTTTTCCAGAACTTTATTTCTATTGCGGGATACGTGCTTGTAGAGTGCAGCTTCGGTTTTATCCTTCCAGAAGCATTTATAACCTTTGTCGTATAGATAACAGAGGATTTTTACGTCTTCTTCTTCCATTATCTCGTTAAACTTTTCCGCAAACTCTTTCAGTTCTATATACTCAATCACTTTTGAGGGATTGGATAAAATCCTCTCTAAAAAGCCTTTCCCTTCCTCCCTTTCTAAAATCTCCTCAATACTTTGTTCCTCGATTTTCTTTCTAATTATGTCTATTACGAAATTTCTAAGTGATGTTTTAAGGTAGCCTACGGAAAACCTGTCGGTTTTTATAAGCTCCTCAAAGTGATAAACCCTTTTGGTAATGTGAATGAGAAAATCGTGAGCTACATCGCTTTCACTGAGTTCTACGTTGTATTTATGGGAAAGTTTTTTAATTTCTCTGACTAAGAAGCCTTTTAGAATTTTGAACTCCCTTTGTGATAAGTTTCCGTTCAGAAACTTTAAAAGGATTTCCTTCAGGTCTTCCATTTCTTCAACTCTCCGTTTATTATCTCTTTAATTTTTTCCGGAAGTTCAAACTCTGGGTAAATACCGCACCTTACGAAATTTTCCGAGTTTAACATTCTTGTAGGTATACGCACCACATAAAAACAGTTCCCGTTCAAAAGGATTAGTTTATAAAGCTTTGATGATGGAACATTTATAACCCTTTCGCAGATTTCACTGTTTTTACAGTAATCTTTCCACAAAATTTCGGGAGTTTCTTCTTCAATTCCGTAAATACTATCCTTTTTACACTTGAATTTGAAGGGCGAAGTCGAGAACAAAATCAAATAGCAATGGGTTTCATTTGAATGGACTATTAAGAAAGGTCTCTTTTTACCGCTTTTGAAAAAACTTCTGACACCTTTATTCTTGAAAGAGAGTAGGACTTTCTCGTCGATAAAACCACAACCGAAGGGAATACATTTAGTTTCTTCGGTTCCCTTCGGCAAATAATCACCGAAAGCCTTTTTTATCAAATCCCCCAGAGTACTCACTCTGTCTTAATTATACCTAAGGGTTTTTCTAAGTCCCTCATTTAATGAGGATGTTGCAAGGGTTAAAATCCGAGCCTTGAAAATCAATATAGTTTTTCTTAAAAGTTGCCACCTGTTGCCCTTCGGTCGCGGGAAATCTTTGAAAATTAAAATAATCGTGGATGAGCCTGAAAAATCAATCTCTTGAGCTAATTTTCCCTATTCTTTTGCCAGGGAGCCAACAGGAAATTTAGCCAAAACATACGAGCTTCGCCGAACCAATATAACTCTTTACTTCTCTTTAGCTTTGTTCTTATTGCTTTATACTATTTTCTTTCAACTTGTCTGCTTTTTTAAACAGTCTTTATCTACTTTTTCTCTATTAAAACCTTATTTACTTTTCTACTATCTGCATCCACAACCTTAAAGGAATACCCTCCGAATTTTACAATCTCTCCTTTTTTGGGAATTTTTCCTAATTTGTAGGTCAGGAAACCTCCTAAGGTGTTGTACTGTCCATCGGGAATGTTTATTCCTGTAATTCTCCTGAATTCATTTACTTCTATCTTTCCGTCTACTACCCATGTATCTTTACTTACCTCTTTTATAAGAGGTTTCTCACTGTCTTCCGAGGCAAGCTCTCCTAAAATTTCCTTAAATATATCCTCTATGGTCACAATGCCGAGGATTACTCCCCTTTCATCAACTACAACAGATAGATGTTCCTTTTTTTCCTTAAAAGCTGTCAACACCTCGGGAAGAGGAGTATACTCACTGAAAACGAGTATTTTTCTTATATAGGCTTTTATGGATTCATCTAAGTTCTTGCCAATCAAATCGTAAGCACTTATATATCCCACTATGTCATCTACCCTTTCCCTGTAGACGGGAATTCTGGAATAACCGCTTTTATTTATCTGCTCTACCGCCTGCTTCACTGTAGCGGTATCGGGTATCATAACTACCTCGTAAAGAGGCTTAACTATTTCACCTATTCTCCTCTCTTTGAAAGAGAGAATGTTTGAAACTATATATCCTATAGATTCCGAAAATGTCTTCCTTTCTCTGAGAAGATTTATTAAATCTTCCCTCCTTACCTTCTCTTCGGACTTACCGAAGTGTTTAGCTATTGTTCTACTTATAATTTTTGCAAAGATAAGAATAGGTTTAAGAATCAAACGTAGTTTATCTAGAATAAATAGGGTAGGTATGATTATTTTATCCGCATAATGTTGAAAGAGACTTTTAGGTATTATCTCACCGATAATCAGAGTGAAAATCACAAGTGTCTCCGCAAGGAGAACCTCCTTTCCCTCAATTACGGGAAAATATTTTGAAAGGTTCATAAGGAAAAGCGTATAAAGTGTAGAGGCAAGGACTATGGACAGGGTATAACCCAGCATTGTAAGGGTTATGTATTCTTCCGGATTTTCAAGGAAGTGTTTTATAAATCCGTACTTTCTTTTTCTGTAAACCGCTTTCAAAATCCCCTTATCCGCATTAAGCAATGCTATCTCTGAACCTGCAAAGAAACCTTCAAGGAATATAAAGAATAGAACTCCTATAATAAAACCTATCAGTTCCATTTTTTCGCAACTATAACTCTATCATAATTTGCGTAATCTTTGAATACTATTACATTAAAACCCTTTGATTCAAAAATAGCTCTAACTATCTCTCCCTGGTCATGTCCAATCTCAAGAGCAATAAAACCCTTAGGCTTTAAAAACTCATCGGACTCTCCGGCTATAAGCTCGTAAAATTCGTATCCTTTTTTACCTCCTATGAGGGAAGTATATCCTTCTATCTTAACTTCCTCAGCCAATTTGCTCCAGTACCTCTCGGGAATATAAGGTGGATTTGAGACTATAAAGTCAAATTTCATTCCCTTTACCGGTTCAAAAGCGTATCCGTGCAGAACCGTTAATCTATCGCTTACATTGTGAAGTTTTGCATTCTCTTTAGTAATTTCTACAGCTTTTACATTTATATCCACAGTCCACATTCTCAGTTTGGGTCTTTCCACCAAGAGATTTACCGATATACATCCCGAACCGCTCCCGAGTTCAAATCCTACCTGTTCTTTATCCAGAGGAATAAGCTCAAGGGTTTTTTCTATCAATATTTCGGTTTCTGGTCTTGGGATAAGAACACCTTCTTTTACTTTAAAGACCCTGCCCATGCATTCCCACTCGCCTATGATATAGGCTACTGGTTTTCCCCTTTTTCTCTCATCGAGAAGTTCGAAAAATTTATTCCTTATCTCTTCAGGAACCTCCTCTTCGAAATATAAAGGAAGTTGAGACACGGAAATACCCATTAAATGGGAAAGTATCAGTTCTCCGTCTCTTCTATAATTACTTTTCGTTCTTTGAAGGATTTCCTTTACCCTCACTCTGCTGAGTTTCAGGAGTTTCCTGTAGCTTTTCTACAACAGAGCTTTTATCCTTGGGAATTATTGAGAGTAGCAGGGCGAGAATTAAAAAAAGAGCGCCGAGCCAGTAGGTAGCCTTTGTAAGAACGGTTTCTACTCCTCCTACTCCGAAAATGGATTGTCCCATAGCACTTCCGAAAGCCGCTCCTACATCTCCTCTTCCCTTTTGGAGGAGCGTAGCAATTATAAGAATTACTGAAATTATTACGAACAATGTGAGGAGTGCGTAATACATAAGATAATAATTTAACACTTAATTCTCGGGTTATGCTTTTCCGAAGGCTCTTTCTCTGACCCTGGGGTCTATATATGCAAGCATTAAATCCGCAATTAGATTTCCGACAATCAACATAATTGTTCCTATATAAAGCCCTCCCATAACTAAAAATAAATCCTGAGAAAGAACAGCGTTGAGCATCAACATTCCCATACCCGGCCAACCTACGATTATTTCAATGAGTGCTGCACCCGATATTAGACTCGCTATTTCATAACCCAGTAGTGTGGTAAAAGGATTCATAGCATTTTTTAAAACGTGTTTAACAAGTGTAAAATTATCCACACCTTTGGCTTTCAACATAGTTATCACGGGACTATGGAGTATCTCCAGAACAGCACTCCTTACTAACCTAATCAGTCCCGCGAGGGAAACCAGACCGAGCGTCATCGCAGGAATCGTAAGATGCTTAAGTATATCGATAACCTTCTCAATGGGACTTAGGCTTTCAAAATTGGGACTCTGCAACCCGCCTATGGGCAGAATTCCCGTCTTTGAAGCTAAGAATAAAAATAGGAATGCAAGGAAAAAAGAGGGTATTGACATGAATGTATAAGCGTAGGCTTGTATAGTTCTATCTATAAAAGAATTTTCTTTAAAAGCTGCCAAAGTTCCCAGAGGTATTGCCAGAATCCATGCAAACAGTGCAGAACTTACCGAAAGGAGTAAAGTATTCGGGATTCTTTCCAAAATCAATTCCAAAACCGGAGCGTGATACTGGAAGGAATACCCTAAGTCAAAGAATAAGGCATTTTTAAGCCACAAAAAGTATTGAGCCAACACAGGTTTATCCAGACCGTATAGCTCCTTTAGGCGTTCTATTGTTTCGGGAGAAATTTGGGGATTTAATCTGAGCTGGTCTAAATAATCTCCCGGTGCAAGTTTTATTATCAAGAAGGATAAGAAAGTAACTCCGATAAGGGTGGGAATCGCTTGTAGGAGCCTGAAGAAAATAAACTTAAGCATCTACTTAAAAATAATTTGCTATGAAGAATTTAGTTTCTTGGAAATACCTCTCTATTTCCTCCTTGTACTTTTCCTTTACGTAGCGAACAACTTTATAATCATCCCATAATCCTATTATTGGAATCCAATCGGGAATACGGCCTTTTTTCTCTATAAAGTACCAGAGAGCTGCCATAAAGTCTTCCCTTGCCTCTCGGCTAAGGTTAAAGTTGGGATCGGAGAGGATGCGAAACAGAAGTTTAGCATCGAGGATTAAATTCCTCACATATTCCATAGTAGGTGGGACTTCAGAGAGCTTTTTCTGGAATGCTTCTTTCAATTTATTGAAGTCTTTATACTCTCCATTCTTAAACTTTTCAAGGTATTTCTCCATAGTAAGATAGTATACATGTCTAAGATAATAAGGGTTCACGGAAGAGAGGTTCTGGATTCAAGGGGAAATCCTACTGTTGAAGTTGAGGTTGAGCTGGAAAGTGGTGCCATAGGAAAAGCTATAGTTCCAAGTGGAGCTTCTACCGGCGAGCGTGAAGCTCTTGAGCTACGTGATGGTGAACAAGGCAGATTCTTAGGTAAGGGTGTTCTGAAGGCTGTGGACAACGTAAATGGTGTTATTGCCAAAGCCCTTAAAGGCTTAGAACCCTATAACCAGAAGGAGATAGATGAAATCCTTATAAACCTCGACGGTACGGAAAATAAGAGTAAGCTCGGAGCAAATGCTATTCTGGGAACCAGTATGGCTGTGGCAAGAGTTGCAGCCCGGGAACTCGGAATTCCTCTCTACGAATACTTAGGAGGAAAGTTCGGATACAGAATGCCCGTTCCGTTGATGAATGTAATAAATGGAGGAGCTCACGCTGACAATAACCTGGATATTCAAGAGTTTATGATAGTTCCGGTTTGTGGCGGTTCCTTTAAAGAAGCTCTACGGGCAGGAGTAGAAACCTTTCACAATCTGAAAAAGATTCTCAAAGAAAAGGGTTATTCTACAAATGTGGGAGATGAAGGGGGATTCGCTCCCAATTTAAATTCCTCCGAAGAAGCCCTTGATATACTTCTTCAAGCTATTGAAAAAGCAGGATATAAACCCGGGGAAGATATACTGCTCGCTCTCGATGTTGCATCCTCGGAATTCTACGAGGATGGTGTTTACAAGTTTGAAGGTAAAATTTTGAAAGGGGAGGAAATGGTAGAGTTTTACGAAAAACTGATAAACAAATACCCTATAGTTTCAATAGAAGACCCTATGAGCGAAAACGATTGGGAGGGTTGGAAACTTATTACCCGAAAACTGGGAAGTAGGGTTCAACTGGTGGGAGATGACCTATTCACAACAAACCCGAAAATTTTAAAAAGGGGAATTGAGGAGGGAATAGCAAACGCTATACTTGTGAAACTTAACCAAATAGGTACGGTTTCCGAAACACTGGATACGGTTATGCTTGCAAAGGAAAAAGGTTATTCCGCGATAATATCTCACCGTTCCGGAGAAACGGAAGATACATTCATATCCCATCTCGCTGTAGCTACCAACTCGGGACAGATAAAAACGGGTTCCGCTTCCAGAACCGATAGAATTGCCAAGTATAACGAACTCATCAGAATAGAGGAAAGGTTAGGAGATGGAGCAATCTTCTGGGGCAGGGAGGAATTCTCAAAGTTCCTCCCATAAAAAGGTTTTCTTCCTCCTTTTCTTTTTACTTTTAATAAACACTTTTGTTAACCTGTTTATAACAAAACCCAATATATTTGACTTGGTAAGGTTAAGTGAGCTCAATAGAAAAATGGATGAAAAAATAAAAAGGGAAGTTAAAGAAAATTTGAGATTAAGGCTTCTTTACGAAGAGATAAGAAAAAACCCCGAAGAAGTTAAAGAAAGATTTATAAGGGAATATTTATTCAAAATCAAAGAAGGAGAAAAGATTTACATAATCGAGGAATAATTACTTTACAACGCTGAGCACTTCGCTACTCGTGGTAATTCCTCTCAGGATTTTTTCAATGCCGTCTTCAAGCATAGTCTTGAAACCTTTCTTTTTTGCTTCATTTCTTATGTCGTTAGCATTCTGGGTATGATTTATTAACTTTTTTAGCTCTTCATCGAGCTCCAGAACTTCGAATATACCGGTTCTTCCCTTGTATCCCGTTCCAAGGCAGTGCTCACATCCTTTTCCTTTGTAAAATGTATAATCTCCCTCTGGAAGGCCAAGTTCTCTTAGTTCTTCTCTATCAGGCCTGTATGGTTCCCTACAGTGAAGGCATATTTTCCTTACAAGTCTTTGCGCTATTATTCCTTCAACCGAAGAAGCTATTAAAAAAGGTTCTATCCCTATGTCTTTGAGACGGGTTATAGCGGACGGAGCGTCATTTGTGTGGACTGTAGATAAAACAAGATGCCCGGTTAGAGCTGCTTGAACGGCTACTTCCGCTGTCTCGGAGTCTCTTATTTCACCTACCATTATTATGTCCGGATCTTGTCGGAGTACTGCTCTTAATCCCTGAGCAAAAGTAAGTCCCACCTTTGGATTTACTTGTATTTGGCTTATTCCCTTTACTTGATATTCCACAGGGTCCTCTATTGTTATTATGTTTCTTCTGGGATTTCTTATATGGAGGAGCATAGCGTAAAGAGTTGTTGATTTACCGGCACCGGTGGGACCAGTGACGAGAACTATACCGTAAGGCTTTTCTGCGAGCTTTCTTACCTTTTCCTCATCTTCGGGAGAAAGACCCAGCTCTTTAAGGGTAAGAAGTTGCCCTGTTTTCTCAAGGAGTCTGAGAACCACCCTCTCGCCGAACACAGTAGGCACAACGGAAACTCTTATATCGTAATCCTTTCTTCCTATCTTCACTCTGATTTTTCCATCTTGAGGAATCCTTTTCTCCGCTACATTCAGTTTTGCCATAACTTTGATACGGGAAACAACTTCCTGATAGGTTGTCGGAGGAATTTTCATGTAATCGTGAAGAACACCGTCCATACGAATTCTAACAATAGTTTCATCTTCATAAGGTTCAAAGTGAACATCTGAAGCGGAAACGGAGGAAGCCTTTATCAAAATCGTATTTACCAGTCTTACAGCGGGAGAAGAATCCTTCTGGAAAAGGATGTCAACTTCCTCTTCTGTGGTCTCTTCCTCTTCTTCCACCAAAACCTCTTCCTGTGAAATCTTCTCTTGGATGAGCTTTGCGTATTCTTCCGCTTCTATTACCTTAATCTTTACGTCCTTTCCCTTTTTAAATCGAAGTTCCTCTATTGAGAAAGGATTGAATTTATCGGGAACTATTACCAACATCTCCTTTTCATCCTCATACTCTATGATGTAATCTAAACTTTCACTCAATTCTGACATTTATTGTCTCCCTTTTTCCTTTTTTGATAAGTACTACTTTTAAATTAGGTTCGTTCCTAATCATCTGCAGTATTCTAAAAGCGTCTTCACCGCTGGTAATGGTCATGTTGTTTATAGAAACAAGAATGTCTCCTCTTCTTATACCCATTCTGTGAAAGATACTACCCGGCTTTACCCATTCAAAGATAAAGCCCTCTGTTTTACCTCCTCTCACATAGGGAACCAGACGAATCTGTGTAAACATCTTTGCCGGGTCTTTGGTTATCCGTTCTATTTCTCTTCTGCTTACTACAATTTCCCTCTGTGGAAAATCGTAAGTTCCTTGGGTGGTAATTCTTCCTGCTTTTACCTTTTCAGGCTTAAAGGGTATTTCAAATTCCCTACCCCCCTTGCGAAAAATAGCTCTATCTTTCTCTACCCTGAAAAGTGTATAACCTTTATAATTTTTTCCCTTTTCAAGGAATACATATTTTTTGCCATCCAGAAGAATAACCCCCTCTATGCTGTCAGATAAAATTAAGCCCTTGATTTTAAAGGAAGGAGCGGAAATACTTTTTGAGATAGATTTACCACTTTTCACCCTGATTTCTTCTGTATAGTTAAAAAACTTTTCAAAACTCTTTGCTACGCTTACAGCACTTATTTCCTTTTCCTCCCTTACCTTGGGTACAAAGTGAACTTTTAAAGATTCTTTAAATAGAAAAAAAGAAATCAATAAGCTTGATACGACTCCTAAGGAGAAAGCAAACCCAAAGCTGTATATTATCATCATCAAGTTTATATTAAAAAC
>DQTK01000080.1 GCA_015662815.1 Aquifex aeolicus
CGGTTTGAAGTTAAAAAGAGCTATAGGAATAGGATTGTTTTTATTTAATAAATTAAGGAATAAAGCACCGAATTACATCTTGGATAACCTCAAGGAACTGGATAAGCTTTCATTGGAAAAGAAGAAAGCCATTTTGAAAGAAGTAAAGAAGTTTCTGGAAGAGCAGAAAAAAATTCCTCAGACAAAGTTTATCCTTCCAAGGGAAGAAAGGAAACCTATAGATTTATTCTTTAAGTCTATAGATAGTGTTAAGATACTTAGCAAAACGGAAAAGAAAACACTCAAAGCCCTCGGAATAGAAACCATTTACGATGCTTTGTTCTATTTTCCTGAAAGGTATGAAGATAAGAGATTGAACAACTGGATAAAAACAGCTAGAGTAGGGGAAAAGGTAGCTCTTAAAGTGAGAGTTCAGGAGGTAAGAAAGCTGGATAACGGTAAGTACACTTTTGAGGTGATATGTAGCGATGGAACGGGAACTCTCAGCCTAAAATACAGGTACAAAAACATATCTTTTGCCTATAGAGCTTTTAAAAGGGGATTGGAGATAGTAGTTTACGGAAAACTCAAAAGCTATAAAGGGGAGAAGTACATGGTACACCCTGAGGTAAAGACCCTGAATAGCGAAGAACTCGGAAAAATCTTACCGGTTTATTACGTGAGAAAAAGTGGCGAACTTCAAGAAATCCCTTCAAAAACTAAACAAAAGAGAATTAGAAAAGCTCTTACTACTTTATCCGACACGCTTTACAAATTCTTTCCCGAATACCTTCCCAACTATCTTTTAGAAAGATACAGCTTTCCGGATATATCCCTTTGTATAAAGGAACTCCATAGCCCGGAAGATATTTCTGTGAAAGCTCTGAACAGTTTCTCAGATTTATATCACAAAAGGGTAATTTACGATGAACTGTTTACATTTCAACTTGCTCTACTTCTCAAAAAGCGAGAACTTCAAAAGGAAAAAGCACCAAAAATAAACGTAGATTACGAATACATAACGAATTTTAAAAAAGACTTGCCTTTTAACCTAACAAATGCCCAGGAAAGGGTTATAAATCAAATCCTTTCCGACCTTTCCGAGGAAACTCCTATGAATAGACTTCTCCAAGGAGATGTAGGAAGCGGGAAAACGATAGTCGCGATAATTACGGCCTTGGCTGTAGTGAAAAGTGGATTTCAAGTTGCCGTAATGGTTCCCACGGAGATATTAGCCCACCAGCATTTCAAAAAGTTTTCCGAACTTTTAAAAGAAAAGGGAATTAACGTAGCACTACTTACGGGGAGTCTTACTCCTTCCCAGAAACAAAGTGTTTACAGACACGCAAAGGAAGGAGACATACACGTGTTGGTCGGAACACACGCACTGATACAGGAAAAAGTAGAGTTCAAAAAATTAGGCTATGTAATAATAGACGAGCAACACAGGTTCGGTGTCCTCCAAAGGAAGCTGCTACTGGAAAAGGGAAAAGGTTTTTATCCACACTGTTTAGTTATGAGCGCTACTCCTATTCCCAGAACATTAGCTCTGGCAATGTATGGAGATTTGGAAATTTCTATAATAGACGAACTTCCTCCGGGAAGGCGGGAAGTAAGAACAAAACTCTTTTTTGAAAGCCAAAAGGAAAGGGTTTATGAAAAAATAAGAGAGGAGCTCGAGAAGGGCAATAAAGTCTATGTAATTTACCCCCTTATAGAGGAAAGTGAGAAATTGAATCTTAAAGCTGCTACGGAAGAATACGTAAAGTGGAAGAAGCTGTTTCCCGATAAAGAAGTATATCTGCTTCACGGTAAGATGCCGGATAAAGAGAAACTAAAAGTAATGGAAGATTTTAAAAGGGAAGGAGATATCCTTATATCTACAACCGTAATTGAAGTAGGAATAGATATCCCTGAGGCAACTATTATGGTTATCGAAGATGCCCACAGGTTCGGTTTATCTCAGCTTCACCAGCTAAGGGGAAGGGTTGGCAGGTCTGACAAGAAAGCCTATTGTTACCTTATCGTTCCCGATGAACTCAAGAACGAAAATAATGAATCACTCAAAAGGCTCAGGATATTCGTCAAAACAACAGATGGGTTTAAAATAGCAGAAGAGGATTTAAAGCTGAGGGGTCCCGGTGAGCTGATAGGTGTATCTCAATCAGGTTATTTCGGGTTCAGGATTGCCAATCTTGCCCGTTCACAGGACAGAGCCTTACTCACAGTTGCAAGAAAAGACGCGGAAGAACTTATAAATAACAATCCCGAATTGAAGGGCCTGGATACTCTCAAAAAATTAATAATTTACAAGTACGGTAAGAAGTTAGACCTCAGTTCGGTAGCCTGAGTTAAATCATATTGTTAACCTTCCCTTGGACCTCATCATTCATCTGTATAAGTTTTGAGAAAATCTCATGAGCCCTTACGGTTTCTATTATTTTCACAACCTCTTTAATAGCATTTACATTTGAAGCCTCATAAAAGCCTTGAAATATTTTGTAATCCTGAGCAAGAATCGGGGTTCCCGTAAAGAAATCTTCGCCGATTTTTTGAGGATTCGTGAGGAAAAATATACCAAACCTCCCAGTCGGATTATCACCTATAAAAATTTCTCCTTCGGAAGTTACACTTATTTCTCCTTGTACAGAGATAGGATTTAGATTTTCATCAAGTACCAAGTATCCCTCTTCTGTAGTAAGTAATCCTTCTTCGTTTATACGAAAAATTCCTTTTCTGGTATAAATAATGTTCCCTTCCTCGTCCATGACTGCAAAAAACCCTTCTCCCTCAATGGCAAAATCCAGTGGATTATCTGTTTTTACTAAACTTCCTTGGGAAAGAATGGTTCTTATATCTTCTACGACCGGATAAACGTAATTATTAGAAGGATCTGAGGGCAAATTATTAGGAGCCTTCACGCCATCGGGGACATAATAGCTCAGTGAACTTAAAAAATCTTTTTTAAAACCGGGTGTATTGACATTGGCTAAATTGTTTGAAATCACATCCAGTTTTCTCTCCTGAAGGAGCATCCCCTCACCTAAAATGTAAATAGATTGATAATCGGTAGCCATTATAGACTTAATTTTATTCTCGTTCCTAAACTCATCAAACGGTGAATTTCCTCAAGAGCATCTTCAAAGTCCAAAACTTTCCCACCAAATCCCCTTGAGAATCTTTCGGCTATATATCTATCGCTGAAAGCAAATACCGAGGGACTACAACATGGACTTATATCGGCTCCTACCACATACCAGCTGGTAAAAGCATTTACCGGATTACAATTTATAAAATCTTTCATTATTATAGACTCCACTTTATCGTTTAATCTTCTAAAAGCCATGAGACCGCAATGGGGGCAACATGCGTGAACCCTTTTTCCTTCACTTAAGAAGAGAATTACATTAAATCTCCTGTCTATATCCTTGGAACATATAACACACTGTTGTAAGCTACTTTCATCTTCCTTTAGACATACCATCCCGTGTTTTCTCTCTATAAGACCTTCCTTTTCCAGCTCTTTTATATCTCTATATATAGTCATAAGAGACACTTTAAATATATCCGCTAACTCCTTAGGTGTTTTTTCCTTCTCTTTCAATAATTCCAGAATTTTCCTTTTTCTTTCCTTTTCTCTACTCATACAATAAAAATTCTCAGATTATTTTGTGTTTTTCAAGTTTTTCTATAAGCTCAAACTCTACCCTTGCTCTTTCCTCATCTACACCAATACATCTCACTTTGACATGGTCTCCTAACCTGAAAATTTTTCCTGTTCTAACTCCCACAAGTCTATGGGCAGGTTCGTCAAAAACGTACTCATCATCGGTTAAAGTATTTATTTTTACCAATCCTTCAACGAGATTTTCTTCCAATTCAACGAAAAATCCGAAAGATACTACTCCGGTTATAATACCTGTAAACTCTTCCCCAATTCTACTTTTCATATACCTGGCTTTCAGGTAATCTACAGCTTCAAGTTCGGCTTCATCTGCAAGTCTTTCTTGTTTCGAAAGGTGATGACCGGCTTCTTCCAGGTAAGCTATAGTTTTTTCATAATCTATTTCTTCACCTTTCAATGCTCTTTTAAGGAGTCTGTGGACTATAATATCCGGATATCTTCTTATAGGTGAGGTAAAGTGGGCATAATGTTCAAGGGCGAGTCCGAAGTGACCTACATTATGGGGACTGTATTTTGCCCTTGCCATAGCACGAAGGGTTAAAAATCTTATAAGATTCTCTTCAGGTTTTCCCTCAAAGTCTTCGATTATTTTCTGGAAAAACTTGGGAGTGTATTCGTTAGGTCTGCGCACCTTATAACCTAATCCTTCGAGTATCTCCAATAGGTTTTCCACCCTTTCCTCATCCGGAGGTTCATGTACTCTATAGAGACAAGGATATCCTACACTTTCAAGATGCATAGCAACTGTCTCATTCGCAGAAATCATAAAATGTTCAATGAGTCTGTGAGCTATATGTCTCTCATAGGGATAGATAGCTGTAGGCTCTCCGTATTCATCAACGATTACTTCTGCCTCCGGAAGGTCAAAGTCTATACTTCCCATCTCCCATCTCTTTCTGCTTAAAATCCTGTAAAGGGTTTCCATTATTCTGAGAGGTTCAACAAGCTGAGGATACTTCTTTTCCAAACCGGGGTCTCCTACTATTAATCCAAGGGTTTCATTATAGGTAAGCCGTACTTTGCTCCTTATTACACTTTCATATATATCGTAGGACTTTAGATTGCCTACGTCGTCAAAAACCATTTCAACGGTAAAAGCAAGTTTGTCTTCATTAGGTCTTAAACTACAAAGTTTTGCTGATAATTTTTCGGGAAGCATGTGGAGTGCCCTATCGGGAAAGTAAAAGGTAAATCCTCGCTTGTAGGCTTCCTTATCGGTTTCCATCCCTTCCCTTACGTAGTAGCTTACATCCGCTATGTGAACGTATAACTTGTAATATCCCTCGGGTGTCATTTCTATGGCAATCGCGTCATCAAAATCCCTTGCCCTTTCGGGGTCTATGGTGAAACAAATTTGGTCCCTCAAATCTCTTCTTTTCTCTATTTCTTCTGAAGGAATTTCTTCGGGTATTTCTTCTACTTCCTTTAGAACTCTTTCGGGATAGGTTGTGGAAAGATTGTACTTTCTGATTATTACATCGATAGCTACAAATTTCTTTTGAGGATCCCCGAGAACTTCAACTACTTTTCCTCTAGGACGGGATTTTTTTCCCGGAAATTGAGTGATTTTGACCAATACAACCACATTCTTGTCAAGCTTTGAGCAATCTTTCTTTGAAAGGAAAATTTTGTGATGGGTATTATCGTCCAGAGGTATAGCGTAACATTTATCATCCTCAAAAACTATCTTAGCCACTATATCCTTCTTAGCCCTTTTTAAAACCCTCAGGATTCTCACCTCTTTTTTTCCCTTAAATTCCGTAATTCGGGCCTTTACCTCGTCTCCGTGAAAAACCTTCATCATTTCAAAGGGAGGAATGTATATATCTTTATGTCCTTGAACTTCAAGAAAACCAAAGCCTCCCGGATAGGCTATAACTTTGCCGGTAATTACCTCCTCCCCCGTATATTCGTATTTACCCTTAACAACTCTTACCTTTTCCAATTTTTTGAGTTTCCTCATTACCTTTTTAAGGAGTTTTCTATCTTTTTTGCTCAAGTTGAGAGCTTTTGCTATCTGAAGGAAATGCATAGGTTTTTTCTTCTTTGAAAGGAGTTTCACAACTTCTTTTTCTAATTTTTCTTTATCCATTATGTTTAAAATTATAGGGGATTGGAAGGAAACTTTATTGTCGATGAATATTTGTTTTTTCCTTTAAAATTCAAACTTTCCTTCTTGCCTATAGACGATTTTGTCTGTAAAAAAGCTCCCATAAACCGATAAATTATTTTAGAAATGGATGTAGGAACACTTATAGGTGTAATAGCTGCTTTTCTATTAATATTTATTTCGATACTTATAGGAGGAAGTATTACAGCCTTTATAAACATCCCTTCCATATTTATAGTTGTAGGAGGGGGGATGGCCGCAACTATGGGTTCTTTTCCCCTTAAGGATTTTATAAGGGGAGTTCTTGCCGTTAAAAAAGCCTTTTTATGGAAACCTACCGATATAAATGAGGTTATAGGAACAATAGTGGAAATCGCTTCAAAGGTAAGGAAGGAGGGAATTTTATCTCTCGAAGGAGATATAGAGCTCTATTACCAAAAAGACCCGCTCCTCAGAGACATGATAAGGATGCTCGTTGACGGAATAGATATTCACGAAATACGCTCTACTGCGGAAACGGCTTTAGCCCAGATAGATGAACAACTTTCAACGGAAGTAGCTGTATGGGAAAAGTTAGCGGACCTATTTCCCGCATTCGGTATGATTGGAACCCTCATAGGACTCATTCAAATGCTCGGGAACTTAAACGATCCCTCCGCACTGGGTCCCGGTATGGCAGTTGCATTGATAACTACTTTGTACGGAGCTATTTTGGCAAATGCATTTGCTATACCCGTAGCTAATAAACTCAAGAAGATTAAGGATATGGAAATCCTTATAAAAACAACTTACATAGAAGCCATAGAAAAGATTCAGAAGGGAGAAAACCCGAATGTCATCAAGCAAAGGGTTGCGATTATGCTCGGAGTAGAACTTCCGGAAGAGGTATAAGCTATGGCTTTTAAAAAGAAAGAAGAGTGTCCAAAACCACCCGCATGGCTCATAAGCTTCGGAGACCTTATGTCCTTGCTCCTCACATTTTTCATACTCTTATACTCTATGAGCATAATATCCTTAGAAAGGTTTTACGAGGTTCTCAGGGGAATAATATCAGCTTTCGGAGCCCAATCGGTAGTTTTTGAACAGGGAAAGTTACCCGAAAGAAGAAGAATAGATATACCTATGGAAAATTTCTATATAAGAAAAGTAAAGTATAAGGAGTTAAAGAAAGTAGCTCGGGAGATTAAGGCTGAACTTTCGAAATACGGTATATGGAGTGACTACACGGTCATTGGTGAATGTCTAAGGATTAGAGTAAACACAGATAAATTCTTTCCTCCGGGCGAAGCTAAGCTCTATCCTGAAGCAAGAGGTTTAGTTCTGAATATGTGTAAAAAACTATCTCCTTTTTCTTTACCTATAGATATTGAAGGACACACCGATAACAGACCAATATCTACTTCCATTTTTCCGAGCAATTGGGAACTCTCAGTTGCTAGAGCAATTAGCGTAATTAGAGTTTTTGTAAATCAATGTGGCTATCCTCAGGATAAATTAACAGCCGTTGGCTTTGCCGATACAAAACCTATAGCGGATAACAATACTCCTCTGGGAAGACAAAAGAACAGAAGAGTAGAGTTCTGTATAAAGCTTATACCGTGAGGGGAAAATATGGCTTTTAAGAAGAAAGAAGAATGTCCAAAGCCACCTGCGTGGCTTACAAGTTTTTCAGACTTAATGTCTTTGCTTCTTACATTTTTTATTCTCCTATACGCTATGAGTACCTTGGAAATTCCATCTCTTGAAAAGTTCCTATCTTACTTTAGAAAGAATCCGGAGTTTTATCCCAAAAGAACCTCAATAATTCAACAAATTAATCATCCGAAAGATTATGCGGTGAAAATAAAGAAGAGGATTAGTAAAGTCCTTCCACCTTGGGCATATCAAATAGTTGTTTCAGAGGAATATGTAAAACTAAGACTTTTCGACAAGATATTTTTCCAAAATGGTGATTTTAGACTTACCGATAAGGGAATTGAAACCTTGGAGGAAATAGCACCCCTCTTAATATCACTTGAGGATAAAATCTCAAATATAAGAATAGAAGGACATGTAAGTCCAACAGTTGAGGTAAAAAGCTCCATAGTAAAGGATAAATGGGAACTTTCAGGAAGAAGAGCTACCGAGGTGTTGAGGTATCTTGAAAAGCGAGGAGTGAAACACACCAAGCTCGTAGCTGTAGCTTACGGAGATACAAGACCCTTATATAGGTGGAGGCAAAGTATACTGGTTGAAAGAAACAACAGAGTAGAAATAGTGATTTACTTCAAAAGAGAAAAGGAGAAATAATTAAAAAAAATGGAATTCCTTAAAGATTTCCGAAAGATAGCTCTGATTTATAAGGATTCCAAAATTTCCTATTCTGAACTCATTGAAAATGTGAAATCTTACGCAACATTGATAGACATTCTCCCCGATGAAAGAGTTGCGATAATCTCCGAAAACCGTCCAGAGTGGATTTACGCCTTTTTTGGAATTTGGAAGAGGGGTGGTATAGTTGTACCGATAGACTTCATGTCTACTCCTGAAGAAATAAAATATATCCTTGAGGACAGTTCCCCTCGTATAATTCTTTGTTCGGATACCACTTTCGAGAATGTCAAGAAAGCTACAGAAGGATTAAAAGTTGAGGTTATTAATTTCGACCGGATAGTTCCTCCTGCTCCTTGGAAAGGAAAGATTTCAAGGGACGAGGAAGATATAGCCGTACTTCCCTACACTTCGGGAACTACCGGGAATCCAAAAGGTGTTATGCTCACGTATAAAAATATTATTTCAAATATAGAAGGCGTAGCCCGTGTAGGCATTGCGGATGAAAATGACATAACTTTGGCGATTCTTCCCTTTCATCATATGTATCCCCTAATGACTACCTTGCTATTACCTCTATATCTCGGTGCAACGATAACATTTCTCGATAAATTGACCCCAGAAGACATACTCGATAAGTTCCAAAAATACCGCATTACAATCCTGATAGGAGTTCCGAGACTGTATCAACTTTTCCATAGAAGAATAATGGAACAAATAGAAAAGAAGAAAATTGCAAAAATCCTTTTTAAACTTATGGAAAAAGTAGAAAATCAAAAACTACGAAGAAAAGTTTTTAGCAAAGTTCACGAGGTATTCGGAGGAAATATAAAATACATGGTAAGCGGAGGAGCAAAACTTCCGTTAGAAGTAGCAAAGGACTTTACAACTCTCGGATTTACCGTAATAGAAGGTTACGGACTTACGGAAACTTCTCCGATTATTTCGTTCAATCCTCCCGATAGAATAAAGCTGGGCTCTGTCGGTATTCCCATAGAAGGAATTCAGGTAATGACCACAGATGAAGGAGAGATAGTGGTAAGAGGAGACAACGTTATGAAAGGTTATTGGAAAAAGACTGCGGAAACAGAAAAGGTCATAATAGATGGATGGTTTTACACGGGTGATTTAGGATATATAGACGAAGAAGGATACATATTTATAACTGGAAGGAAAAAGGAAATAATTGTTCTCGGAAGTGGTAAAAACATCTTTCCGGAAGAGATAGAAAACAAGATTTTAGAAAAAGCTCCCTTTATAAAGGAAGTAGGAGTGTTCGAAAGGGGAGGAAAGCTATATGCCCTTGTACATCCTGATTTGGAAAAAGCAAAAAGTTTAAAAATCGCGAACCTTCATGAAACGATAAAGTGGGAAGTAATAGACCAAGTCAACAGGGAACTTCCCGAATGGAAAAGAATTATAGGTTTTAAGATTATAGAAACGGAGCTACCGAAAACGAGACTCGGCAAACTGAGGAGATTTTTACTTCCCGAATTATACGAGAAGGCGGGTAAGATAAAGGAAAGACAAGAGGAAACTGACTTTACCATATTTGAAACAGAAGAAGGCAAAATCATAAAGGAGTTTCTGGAGAAACTTACCAAAAGGGATATACATCCTTTTAACCATCTGGAAATAGATTTGGGACTTGACTCCCTTGCCAAAGTTGAGCTCTTAGGTTTTCTCGAAACTACATTCGGCTTAAGTCTCTCGGAAGAAGAACTAGCAAAAAATATAGTAGTCAGAGATTTAATCGAATTTGTAAGAAATAAAAGAGGTAAAGTTTCCCTGAGAGAAGTTTCTTGGAAAGATATTTTCGAGAAAACACCTGCTTATAAGCTTTATAATTTCCCGTTTATATACAACTTTGGTAGAAATTTATTAAAGTTATACTTCAAGCTCTACCATGGAGTAGATGTAAGAGGCGTTGAGAATCTTCCTGAACCTCCATTTATTATAGCTCCCAATCATCAAAGTTATCTAGATGCCTTTGCTATAGCTTCCGTACTTCCAAAAAATATAGCTGAAAAAACTTATTTCCTCGGGGAAGAAAAGTACTTTAAAAAATTCCCGGCTTCATTGTTCGGCAAATTAGCACATGTAATCACCGTTAACGTAAATAGAGGTTTAAAAGAGTCTCTACAGAAAACTGCTTACGCTCTAAAATCCGGAAAAGTTGTAGTTATATTCCCGGAAGGAGCAAGGACAAGAACAGGAGATTTAATGGAATTTAAAAAAGGTGTTTCAATCCTTTCAAAAGAGTTACAGGTTCCCATAGTGCCGGTTGCCATAGACGGGGCCTATGACGCTTGGTCTATTTACGATAAATTTCCCAAACCAAGAAAAATAAAAATCATGTTCGGTAGACCTATAGGACCGGATGCAAAATCCTACGATGAGATTACGAAGGAAGTGCAAGATTGGGTGAAGAATATGTTCCTCTTTTTAAGAAAAGAAAAATAAAGGAGAAGGGAAAGATTAATCAACAGGTTTAGCTTCTACTTCTCCGTCACCTTCTTGGTCTTTCTTATCTCCACCTGTAGATTTACCTACTTCACCGTACAAGGTAGTTCCCAATTTTGAAGATACTTGTAGAACCCTATCTGTAACTCCTCTTACTTGCTCTATGTCTGTTGCGGTTTCTATTGTCTTTCTGGCTTCTTCTATTGTTTTCTCCGCTTCCTGCTTTATGTCTCCAGGTATCTTATCTCCAACTTCTTTTATTGTTTTCTCAAGTTGATAAACTAAGTGGTCAAGCTGATTCTTGGCTTCTATGAGTTCTTTTTTCTTCCTGTCTTCTTCTGCATGTTCTTCAGCCTCTTTGATAATCTTTTCAATTTCTTCTGGTGTGAGTCCGGAAGAGATCTCTACCTTTACGGCTTGCTCTTTTCCGGTTCCTAAATCCTTAGCGGTAACGTGAAGTATACCGTCAGCATCTATGTCAAAACAAACCTCTATCTTAGGTACACCTCTGGGTGCCGGCGGTATACCTGTCAAGAAAAATTTAGCAAGGGATTTATTATCCTTTGCAAGGGGTCTTTCTCCTTGGAGAACGTGAATTTCGACTTCCGTTTGGTAATCATAGGCTGTAGTGAATACTTCACATTTTCTTACGGGTATGGGAGTATTCCTCGGAATAAGCACTGTCATAACTCCGCCGTAGGTCTCTACTCCCAGTGATAGCGGTGTTACGTCTACCAGGACTATTTCCTTAACTTCTCCAGCGAGAACCCCGGCCTGAATAGCAGCACCCATAGCAACAACTTCGTCTGGATTAAGACCTTTGTGGGGTTCCTTTCCGAAGAATTCCTTAATCCTTTGTTGAACGAGAGGGATTCTCGTTGAACCGCCTACCAATACAATTTCATCTATGTCTGAAGGTTTGAGTTTTGCATCTTCAAGAGCCTGTTTTACTATTTTTATTGTTCTGTCAATTAGGTCTTTTATCATTTCCTCCAGTCTTGCCCTCGTGAGTTTCTTTTGTAAGTGGAGTGGTTGATTGGTATTCGGGTCTATAGTTATGAAAGGCAGATTAATTTCGGTTTCCATCTTAAAGGAGAGTTCCTTCTTCGCCTGTTCTGCAGCTTCCTTTAATCTTTGAAGTGCCGTTCTGTCCTGTCTTAAATCTATTCCGTGTTCTTTCTTGAACTCTTCAATCAACCAATCCATTATCCTTTCATCTATATTTGCTCCACCCAGATGTGTATCTCCCGAAGTAGCTTTTACTTCGATAACTCCATCACCACCTTCTAAGATAGATACGTCAAAGGTTCCTCCACCGAAATCGTATACGAGTATCCTTACGTTTTCCTTCTTGTGAAGACCGTAAGCCATTGCCGCAGCTGTCGGTTCGTTTAATATTCTTACGACTTCCAATCCAGCTATTTTTCCTGCATCCTTGGTAGCCTGTCTTTGTCTTTCATTGAAGTATGCGGGAACGGTAATTACAGCCTTTTTAACAGGCTCCCCCAGAAAAGCTTCTGCAGCTTCTTTAAGTTTTCTTAAAACGTGAGCTCCTACTTCTTCGGGTCTTACTAATTTTCCTGCGTTGGGTATATCAAAAACGGCATCACCTTTTTCATCGGCGACAACTTTGTAAGAAACCCTTTTAGCTTCATCTTTTACCTCGTCAAACTTTCTTCCGATAAATCTCTTACTTTCGTAAACTGTATTTTCGGGGTCGAGCACCGCTCTTCTTTTGGCGGGATCTCCTACCAGAATTTCTTTCTCTTTGGTCCAAGAAACTACCGAGGGTGTTAGTCTTGAGCCCTCTTGATTTTGAATTACTACAGCTTCATTTCCCATCATTACGGAAACAACGGAGTTAGTCGTTCCAAGGTCTATACCAATTATCTTTTCCTTTTTTTCGGCCATTGCACCACCTCCTATTTTCTACACTTTATTATAAAAATTTAGTAGAATTATGTCAAGTTATTTAATTTTAACATTATTAAGGCTAAATAAGGAAAGTAAAATATAAAATTTATTTTTATGAGTAGATTAAGGGTTTATTCGGAAAGCGGTGAATTGTTGGAAGATATATCATCACCTGAGGAAATAGCTAAGAAGCTTGAAGGAA
>DQTK01000135.1 GCA_015662815.1 Aquifex aeolicus
GCACCTGTAGCTTTAGAGGAAGGGCTTAGGTTTGCTATAAGAGAAGGTGGTAGAACTGTAGGTGCCGGTGTCGTTACTAAAATCCTTGATTGAGGGGAACAGTCATGGAGCAGGAAAAAATAAGAATAAAGCTTAAGGCTTACGATCATAGGTTATTAGATAAATCCGTAAAGCAGATAATAGAAACCGTGAAAAGAACAGGTGGAGTTGTGAGGGGTCCTATTCCCCTTCCCACCCGTAAAAGGAAATGGTGTGTGCTTCGTTCTCCTCATAAATTTGACCAATCTAGAGAACACTTTGAAATAAGGGAATTTTCAAGGATTATAGATATAACCAGATTTACGCCCCAAACAATCGAAGCTCTTATGGAAATCAGCCTTCCTGCAGGTGTTGACGTTGAAGTAAAAATGAGAGGTTAGTAAAATGCCGTTGGGATTGATAGGCGAAAAAGTAGGAATGACAAGAGTTCTTCTGAAGGACGGAACAGCTATTCCTGTGACTGTAATAAAGTTTCCTATAAACTACGTAGTACAAGTCAAATCCGAAAATACAAAGGATGGGTATAACGCTATACAGATAGGAGCTTACGAAGCCAAGGAAAAGCGCTTAACAAAACCCCTTATAGGACATTTTAAAAAGCACGGAATACCGCTTCTCAGAAGACTTTGGGAGTTTCGTGTGGAAAATCCAGAACAGTTTCAATCCGGGCAACAACTCAAAGTTGAAGACGTGTTTAAACCCGGAGATCTTGTAGATGTATGGGGAATCTCTAAGGGAAGAGGTTTTGCAGGTGTTATGAAAAGGTGGGACTTTTCGGGTTTTCCGAAATCTCACGGACATAGATATCACAGAGCAGTAGGTGCAATTGGACAAAGGACCGACCCGGGAAGAGTATGGAAAGGAAAGAGAATGCCCGGGCATTACGGAGCTAAGTCTGTAAGGGTACAAGGGTTATTTATTGTGGACGTTCTTCCCGAAGAAAATGCCATTTTAGTAAAAGGTTCTGTGCCCGGTCACAACAAAGGAATCGTAATAGTAGAGCAATCTACAATAGCTTACAGAAAGAGCCAAAAGCTAAAACTCAAAAGGCACCAATTTATCTTGGATAATCTTCCCAAAAAAGAAAAGCAATCCCCCCAAGAGGTGGCTGAATCATGAAAATAGGTGATGTTGAAGTAAGAGATGATGTTTTTAATGTAAAGGTAAAAAAGCACGTTCTTTGGGAAGTTATAAAGTGGCAACTTGCAAAGAGAAGACAGGGAACCCACTCTACAAAGACAAGAGGTGAAGTTGCTTATTCCGGCAGGAAAATACTTCCCCAAAAGGGAACCGGTAATGCAAGACATGGAGAGAGAGGAGTAAACATTTTCGTAGGTGGTGGGGTAGCTCACGGACCTAAACCTAGGGATTACGAATATCCTCTTCCCAAGAAAGTAAGGAAACTCGGTCTTAAAATGGCTCTTTCCGACAAAGCTCAAAATGACGCGGTAATCTTTATAGATAATATAGACTTGGGAGAAACACCTAAAACGAAAAAGGCAGTCGAATTTCTTAAAAATCTTGGTGTGGATAAAGAAAAGGTTCTATTGGTAATTCCCGAAAAGAACGAAGTTCTCTATAAATCTTTCAGGAATCTTCAGAATGTTAGAGTTTTACTCCCCGAAGGATTAAATGTTTACGACCTTCTGTGGGCTACAAAATTGGTAATTCATAAGGATTGTTTAGACAGGATATACAAGAAGGTGGAGGCATAAAGTCATGAGCCAAAGAAAACCGTGGGAAATAATAATAAGACCTATTATCACAGAAAAAAGCAACAGGTTAATGGAAGATTACAATAAGTACACCTTTGAGGTTGCTTTAGACGCCTCCAAACCCGAAATAAAGTACGCTATAGAAAGACTTTTCAGTGTAAAGGTTAAAAAAGTAAACACTATGATAATTAAACCTAAAAAGAAGAGAGTTTGGAACAAGTTCAGACAGTACGGAAAAACCAAGAAATGGAAAAAGGCTATTGTTACCCTTGAAAAGGGACATAAAATAGATATCCTTGAATTTGCTCAAAAGTGAGGTGATTTGGTATGGGTGTTAGGAAACTAAAACCTGTAACTAACGGTACGAGACATGCGGTTTTATACGACTTTGAAGAAATAGAAAAATTAGTTAGAAAAGGAAAAGAAATAGTTTTAGTAAAGAGGAACAAGGTAGAACCTGAAAGGTCTCTTCTAAAGTGGTGGCACAGGGCAAAGGGAAGGTCAAGACAGAGGGGAAACATTACAGCGAGACATAGGGGAGGAGGACATAAAAAGCTTTACAGAATTATAGATTTTAAAAGGGAGAAAAGTTTAATTCCTGCCAAGGTTGTTTCTATAGAGTATGACCCCTTTAGAAGTGCTAGAATATGCCTTCTTCATTATGTTGACGGTGAAAAGAGGTACATTATATGGCCGGAAGGTCTTAAGGTCGGTGATACGGTAATATCCATAAATTGGGAAGATGCGGAAGCAGGAAAACCCCTTCCTGAAATAAAGCCCGGAAATGCCATGCCTCTCAAATATATACCTGAGGGAACAATCGTTCACAATATTGAATTTATGCCCGGAAAAGGCGGACAAATAGCAAGAGCTGCAGGAACTTGGGCTCAAGTACTTGGAAAATCCACCAAAAAAGGATACATCCTTGTGAGAATGCCCTCTGGTGAAACCAGAATGATACATGAAAGATGTATGGCTACTATAGGTAGGGTTGGTCTTGCTGAACACGAGCTCATAAAACTCGGAAAGGCTGGAAGAGCAAGATGGCTAGGATGGAGACCCCATACAAGGGGAACTGCTATGAACCCGGTTGATCACCCGCACGGTGGTGGTGAAGGAAGAACAAGAGGTAAACATCCTGAGTCTCCTTGGGGTTGGAAAACTAAAGGTTATAAAACCAGAAGAGGCAGGAAGTATTCTGATAAGTTCATTGTAACAAGAAGGGATGGTAAACCCTTATAAAGGAGGAATAAAGTATGGGTTTTAAAGGAGCATGGAACAAAAGAAACAGGCTTATAGAAAATCCGGAAGAGTACTACAAACTGTATAAAAGGCTCCAAAGGGCTTACAAACTGGTAAGGGAAGCTATAAAGAGATATGGTTCTTTTGAACTCTTAAAGGGTAAAAACACCTTAAGAGATTTAGAGGAACTGCTTCAAGAAAGGAAGCAAGTTCTTGAAATGTTAAAAAAACAGCTCAAAGAAGTCCATAAAGGCAAACCCCAGATAGGAGCTGAAGGAGATGAAAAACTAAAGGAACTACTTAGGGAAACAAATAAAGTTCAAGCTGAAGTAAGAGCTTTGGAAATTATAGTAAATAGAGTTAGAAAGTACGAAGAGCTGTACACCCAGTACAAACAGATGACTGAGAAAAAAGCTTTTGTCGATCCCAAGTTGTGGGTCAGAATAAGGAAGATGAATGAAACCGGAGAGAGAAAAGTTGTAAGAACATACTCAAGGGCTACCACTATAATACCTGAGTTCGTAGGGCATACTATAGCGGTTCACAACGGGAAGACCTTTGTTCCTGTTTACATAACCCAGGATATGGTCGGTCATAAACTCGGCGAGTTTGCACCTACCAGAACCTTTAAAGGACACCCGGACAAGACAGGAAAGGTTGTTAAGAGGAAGTGAGGTGGGAAGCTATGGGTCAGTTTAAGATAAAGGATAAATCTCAAAGGGAAGGATATAAGCCTAATCAAGCTATAGCTATACTTAGATACGCTCATATATCTCCCCTTAAGGCAAGATTGGTTTTAAGGGAAATACAAGGTAAAGATGTAGGAGATGCACTTTACCTTCTTAAGGCAATTCCTAAAAAAGCTGCAAGAATCGCGGAAAAGCTCCTGAAAAGTGCTATAGCAAACGCCGAACAAAAGGGACTTGACCTCGATAGACTTTACGTTAAGAAAGCAGTAGCCGATAGAGGACCTATCTTGAAGAAATGGATTCCCAGAGCCCACGGAAGGGCTACTATAGTAAGAAAGAGGCTTTCTCATATTACAATAGTTTTAGAAGAAAAACCCGAAGGTAAGGAGGAAGATTAAGGATGGGTCAGAAAACTCACCCGATAGGTTTCAGGCTGGGCGTAATAAAGGATTGGCCTTCCAAATGGTATGCTCCCAAGAAGGATTACTCTAAACTACTGCATGAAGACCTAAAGGTAAAGAATTATATAAAGCGCAGGTATAAAGTAGCCGGTGTTTCTAAAGTTGAGATCGAAAGAATCGTTGATAAGGTAAGAGTCAAGATTCACACCGCGAGACCTGCCATAGTTATTGGGAGGAAAGGACAGGAAGTAGAGAGACTTAAAAAGACTATAGAAAAAATGCTTCCGGGTAAAGAAATCACTATATCCGTTATAGAGGTAAGAATTCCCGAACTCGATGCCCAGCTTGTAGCTGAAGATATAGCAACTCAGATAGAAAGAAGGGTATCCCATAGAAGGGCTATGAAAAGGGCTATAGATAATGCTCTGAAGGCAGGTGCAAAAGGAGTAAAGGTTCAAGTGAAAGGTAGAATAGGTGGTGCCGAGCTGGCGAGAAAAGAATGGTTCCTGGTGGGTAGAATGCCCTTGCAAACCATAAGGGCGGATATAGATTACGGATTTGCAACTGCTTATACTAAATACGGTATTCTCAGTGTTAAGGTTTGGATTTATAAGGGTGACATTCTAAAAGGTGGTAGAGAAGAAATTCTTAAAAAGATAGAAGAGGAAATTATGCAAGCGGCTAAGGAGGGTTAAAGGATGTACTTACAACCGAAGAAAGTTAAATGGAGAAAACAAAGGAGAGGAACTTTAAAAGGTAAAGCTTTAAGGGGAAATAAACTGGCTTTCGGTGAATACGGTATACAGGCTCTTGATAGAGCTTGGATTACTCAACAACAAATAGAAGCTGTGAGAGTAGCTTTAGTAAGAAGTCTGAAAAAAGGAGCAAAAATCTGGATAAGAATATTCCCAGATAAACCCTACACTAAAAAGCCTAACGAAGTTAGAATGGGTGGAGGAAAAGGAGACCCCGAAGGTTTTGTTGCCGTTGTAAAGCCCGGTAGAATCCTCTTTGAATTTACCGGTGTTCCCGAAGATGTCGCTCAAGAGGCGTTCAGAATGGCGGCTTCTAAATTGCCTATTCCTGTAAGACTTGTAAAGTATGGAGAATTTACCTTTAAGTATTGAGGTATTAGGTATGTGGGAAAGGGAAAGAAAGAAATTTCTTGAAGATATTAGAAAGAAAAGTATTAAGGAGTTAGAAAAACTTTTGGACGAGCTAAAGCTTGAACTTATGAGACTTAGATTTAAGAAGCAAGTTCAGGGTCTTGATAATCCCATGGAAATAAGGAAAATTAAGAGAAACATAGCAAGGGTTTTAACGGTAATTAGAGAAAAACAGTTGAGAGGTGAGCGGTGATGATTCAGCAAAAACACCAGAAAAAATGGAATGAAAAAAGGAAACATCTCGTGGGTGTAGTTGTAAGCGATAAGATGGATAAAACCGTAGTTGTAAGAGTTGATAGAAAAGTTCCTCACCCTCTTTACGGAAAGCACATTATCAAAAGCAAGAAGTATCATGCCCACGATGAACATAACGAGTGTAGAGTTGGTGATATCGTTATGATTAGAGAAACCAGACCTCTCTCAAAAACAAAGAGATGGGTTGTTGTGAAGATTATTCAGAGAGCAAGGAGACCCGAGGAAGAACTAGCTAAACAATAAAGAGAACAAAATCAGGATTGATGTTTATCGCTGTCCCTTTAGACGACATTAATTTTTCTGAAAATTTAAGAAAAGCAAAGGAAAAAGGTGCGGATATAGTTGAACTGCGTGTAGACCAGTTTTCTAATATCTCCCTTGATTACGTTAAGGAAAGATTATTAGAAGTACAACAAGAAGGTTTAAAAACAATTCTCACTATTCGTTCTCCTAAGGAGGGAGGAAGAGAGGTTCCTAACAGGGAGGAACTCTTTGAAAATCTTGCACCATTAAGCGATTATACAGATATAGAACTTGCCTCCAGAGGTATGATAGTAAAGTTGCATAATATAGTAAAAGGTGCCGGAAAGAAGTTAATAATCTCCTACCACAATTTTGAGCTTACTCCTGCCAACTGGGTTATCAGAGAGGTTCTAAGGGAAGGGTATAGGTACGGAGGTATACCGAAAATAGCTGTAAAGGCTAATTCTTATGAAGATGTTGCACGGCTCCTTTGTATTGCCCGTCAGGTTGAAGGAGAAAAAATAGTTATATCGATGGGCAATTACGGGAAGATATCCAGACTTGCAGGCTTTATATTCGGTTCTATAATAACCTATTGTTCTTTAGAAAAGTCTTTTGCACCGGGACAGATACCCCTTGACGAGATGATAAAACTAAAAAAGGCATTTTACGGTTAAAGGATTTTCAAATTAGACTTTTCATCAAAATATCCAGAATCTGAGGGTATTTCTCCGTAATAAAAAA
>DQTK01000102.1 GCA_015662815.1 Aquifex aeolicus
GAAGTTAATGTTTGCTTTAGAGATAGCTGTAGGTGGTGGAGTAGTTGGATTAAGTTTTAAGTTTCCATCAATAGAAGCAAAGCTATTTATAGGTTTAGGTTTAGTTCTTGAGGTTGTAGCTATTGTTGCAAGTTTTATATTATTTAAAACAGTGCATAAGCTTTTAAAGGAGTTAGAGCATGGATGAGAAAATTATTTACTTAGCTATAGTTATTGTGTTTATTGCTCTGAGCGGAAGCTTCCTGTTTATGGCACTTTACGCTAAGAAAGAAACCGATAGAATTATCAAAGAAGGAAAGTGAGTCTTAAAATAACCTTTCAAACTCCACTTCAAAATCCTCATACTCATAGTAAGTAAAAAGAAAAGCTATAAAGTCTCTAAGGCTTTTAATTCTAAACACTCCTTTTTTAATCTCCTCATATACTCTTTTTGCTTCAAAGTGCCAGTCCGTTTCCCTATGAAGTGGAACCTCTCTTTTGAGAAAATCTCTAAGAGGCATTTTCTTCGGTTTTTCTACTCCCGTGTTTCCTTTAGGTCTTCCCACTTGAGGAGAATAGTCGTATAGCCACTCCAGAGTATCGCTTACAATTTCTTCCTCTACTTCTTCTATTGTCTCTTTCACTTCTTCAATGATTATTCTTTTTCTTTCTCTTTTTGGCTTGGGAAATTTTCCCAAGGATAGAGACTGGAGCAGAAAAAAACTATAGAAAATTTAAAGAAGACTAATCTGCTATTCTTTTAAAAATCTCATGGATAAAGTTCAGGATGATAAAAAGTGTGGAAAATCCAATAAAGGCAAATATAATTATCATTACATATCCCATGGGCTCATCCATCGGTGCAAATTCCCCATCGGTAAAAATTACTCCCATTACATTTCCAAATATCAGTATTCCCCAGATTGACAAAAGGAGAAATAATATGCGTTTGAACATTTTTTTCTGTAGACCCATAAGTTCTTTCGGTTCCATCTCGAGTCCGAATTCTTCAAAGGTTTCTTTCCAAAATTTCCCTTTCATGTATTTTATAATCTATACTCCGTAAACTAACGTATCAATATCTATTTTTTTCTTTTAAATCCTTCTCCCTTATCCTACAAGCTATTTAGGTATTTAAAATATCCGATGACGCTTTCCTTAGAGGAATTTTCTAAGAACGCACTTATCTTTGAAAGACTATATCCACCTTCCTTCATATCTTTTAAAAATTTCTCCGCAATCTCTAAAACATTCTCGGAAATTATTTCTTTTGCCATCAGTTTTATCTCTAACGGTATGCCTTCAAACCATGAGACTATTTCTTTTAGCTTTTCTATCTTTTCCTTATATTCCTTAGCTTCTTCCTCCGCTTTCTTCTTCTCTATTTCCTTTTCAAGTAGTTCTCTAAGAGTTTCTCCTATGAGTTCTTCTAAAAAGTTAGAAAGGAGAAAATCATAGGGAGTTTGAACACCTGATAGAAAAAAGTCATTTTTGAGTGTCCCGAAAGGATTAGGTATCCTTTCGTTTCTGACTACTCCTATTATCGTGTTTATTCCTTTCCTCAGAAAGACTTCGGGATTATCTTGAGCTTCGGAAATTTCTTTCAGATTTGCCAAAAGAAACAAAACTTGCAAAATAGTAAGCCTTTCTAAAACTTCTTCCCTGTAGAGCTTGAGAAGTTCTCCTATATACTCTTTGAAAAGCTCTTTAGCTTTCGTTGTGTAAGTTTTAACAATATGATTATAGGTTCTATTACTCATATATTCAAAAATCAATTGTTTTATTTTCTCTTCCTCAAAACCGCTTTCTATTAATCCCATTAATTCCTTAACAAGTTTTTTGGCTTTTTGCCTTTTCTTTTTTTCCTCTATCCACAACTTTTGAATTGTCTCCGTAAGATAAGAAGGAACATGGTATTGTTTTTCTCTCCCTTCTGTATCCTTAGTTACTTATCGCTTTTATTGACTCCACCTCCCGAATGCCCAAAAGTTTCTTTATTTCCTTTTCCATATCTCTCTATATGTTTATTTTAAAAATAACTGTTTAATTATTCAAGCGCTAATATGTTTATCTATTTTGTTCTACTCCTTAGGGTAGAACATATTTAAACAAAAAGAAAATCAATGATTTACTAAACCAAATTTTTATAGCTTATTCTACCCTTTAGGGTAGAACTTGTATTTGCTCTTAGGTTTTGAAGCGTTTAAGGACTTGTTCTACCCTAATTATCATCTATGTTTATTCAAACAAAATCTATTCTTAATGTTTTTAAGAGCTATTAAATTTAGGGTAGAACATTCATTAATTCCCTTAATAACTCCTTGAAAATCAAAGGTTATATTGCTATAAAAGTTATGTCCTACCCTTTGGGGTAGAACAATGTTTTAAAATTTCCCTTGTGAACCTACCCAAAATCAGTCAAAAAATAGTGTTCTACTCCTTGGGGTAGAACAAAGTTTAATCAGTTGAATAAATAAACTGTTTTTGTTATTTTTAAAGACAATGGGGAAACAAACCTATCTAAGAAGTAGCGATGTTTTGAAAGAGTTGAAAAATAAAAATGTGTATCTCTCAAAAGCTACGTTGATAAGCTGGCTAAAGAAAGGTCTTATTCCTTCTGAATATTACATTGTAGAAATCCATGGAAATCAGTTCTGGTATAGATTCAAGAAGGAAGTAGTAGACTATATAATTAACAATATTATTAAGGTAACCTTGCAAAAGGCTGTTCAAAAAAATTTCCTTAAACGTTCCCTATAAACATACATATACATTTGACACAAACTTTCCTTCAAGTAATTTCTCCAAAACTTCTCTTATCTTTTCTGCATCTTTGTATTTTTTCAAAAGTAGCTTAACTTCTTGCTCTAACTGTTTTCTTTCCTCTCTTTCTTTTTCAAGTGATTTCCATAGAGAAAGTACTTCCTTTTCTAAATACCGTGGAACGTGATACCTTTTAGGTCGCTTTGTTATAGGATCATAGGTTATTACTTTGTAGTACGTTTTCCTTTTTTATCATAATCTGTAAGAGAACTTATCCTTTCGTTTAATTCTCCTATATATAGGAGAACTGTTTTGTAAAGCTACAAAATAAAGCAATTGCAATGAGCAGTATCTATAACAAATTCTCCTATATATAGGAGAGCCAAATTCATATCCGTTAATTTTCAAGGCTAAGGAAAAGAATTCCAAGGGTAGTTCTCCTATACTTACTTACTTCTACTATTTAAAGAAAATTCTTTTTATCTCTCTAGGAGAATTAACAAAAGATATAGGATAACTCATGCTATAACATTCTCTAACTTCATGAAAATCAAAGGGGCTGATAGTTGTTCTCCTATATATAGGAGAATTCTTGTATGATTTTCGGTATTTCCTTTTTTCGGATTTTTGCTATTATTAGTGTATATGCCGGTTCTTAAGTATGTTTCCAAACTATAAACTTCTATCCATTTATCTATACCTAAAAGCCCCCTTATTTTTTTTCAGGGTTCATTTCAAGCTTTAAATCTAGTTCACAAGTTTTGTATTTCAATAGTTTATTGGTTTTCTCCCGAATTCAGGAGAATTTTAATGAAACTCTTGAGAATAAAGTTATCTGCTAGCATATCGTATCCCTTTTCTTTCAGCTCCTTTTCCAGTTTCCAGTAGAACCACTTAGCCGTTTTATCTGTAAGTGTAAAAGTTTTCACACTCTTTGGATACTTAACCGAATAGGTAAAAAAGAAATCTTCGGGACCAAGCCTTCTGAGCTTCTCCTCAAAAATCTTTTTCCATTCAGGTCTAAAGAAGTAAATAAGTGCCTTCCTTTCTTTTCCGAATTTCCCTTCTTTAACTTTTACAAACCAAACTTCCTTTTCTTCCCCTTCTTCCGTGAGAATTCGCTTTATTTCAAAATCCTTTTTCCTTACCTTAACCGCTTCTGAAATTCTTAGTCCTGAACAAAGTAAAAA
>DQTK01000142.1 GCA_015662815.1 Aquifex aeolicus
ACAGTCCCTTGAGCCCCTCTATAACCTCTATCCGCTAGAACCTTGTGCTTACTAATTTGACTAAGTTTCTCTATTAATTCTTTCGCTCCATACTTTCCTTATTTTACTTTTTCTCACCCAGCGTATACTCTCTTTTAGATTAAATATTTGATGTTATGAAACATTATATGGTTCTCGACAGTTCTAAATTTAACCTTTCTCCTCCTCTTACCAAATTCCGGGAGTTTACAAAACTGGATAAGAATGCACCACAGGATGAGAAACTGGTAAATAAACTTCTAGGAGCTCTGTATACTTTAAAGAAGCCTGATGAACAGGTAATCCTTTTCGTGCACGAAAAAAGCGTAGGCTGGAGCGTGCTTGAACTGGCAAATAAGGAAAAGGTAGGAATAATGAATAAAACTACTCCTTTTGAAAAGAAAGAGAGAAAAGAAATAGAGCTTGCCTTTCATAATGCTAACGTTCCAAAAGAAGAACGGGATGAAATAGAAAAAGCCTTCAGAGAGGGAAAGCTTCCGGTTCTTGTGGCAACTTCTACTCTCGCTTACGGTGTTAAACCTTCCCGCGGATACAGTGTTAATAAGCATTAGGGCTTTTTACGATAGAGAAAGGAGAAAGTGGAAAACCTTTCCCGATATGCTTGATATACTTCAAATGGAGGGAAGGGCAGGAAGATTGGAAATAAAAGAAAAGGGTTTCTCTTACATGCTCCCCTACGGTATGAGAGAGGAAAATCTCGAAAAGGAAATGAAAAAGAAACTTCAAGAAAGTTTTAAGCTTATTTATACTTATAGGATTTCCGTATGAGGGGGAAAATTTCAGAAAATTCCTTGAAAGAACCTACTCTTTAAGAGAGTTAGCTTACTCACCACAAATAGACCAGATATACCAGTGGTTGAAGGAGAAAGGATACATAGAGGGAAAGCATCTCTCTGAGAAAGCTATATTCTGTGTTCGTTCAGGAATGCCACCTCTAAATTATGAAGAATTCCTAAAAAGGAAATATCTGGGATTGGAGGAAGTAATCTATATAAGGCCTTTACTTTTTACTGAAAAATTTGACGGTCTTTACGACTTTGTTAAAAAAGGAGAAACCTTTACGGAAGATGACGTTTATGTGAAAGAAAAACTGATTACATGTGGAAAAAGCTGTTATGAGGATAATACCCATCAATTTCTCTTTTATATAGAAGGCTTAACCTTTAAGTATAAAAACATTCAAAATCCTCCTGGAGAGTTTTCCTACTTAGGTACAGATGTCCTTCACCTTCTAAGGACGATGATAGAAATAAGGAAAATAGGAGACCTTGAACTTTCCACTAAAGATATGCTAAAAATTGCCCATTCCATTAAGTACGGTATAACCTTGGATTACAGCGCATTAGGAGGATTGAAAGGAATAGGACATATCAGAGCAAACCTCCTAAAGAGAACACTTTACAGGGAAGGAATAAATCCTCCTAAGATAGGAACTCCCACGGAAGAATTTATAGAAAGTCTTTTAGATTACTCTGAGAGTGAAAAAGCTCTCCAAGATACACTTACCGAAATTCTCGTTCAGGATAGATTTAGAGATGATACTCATAAAGAGCAGGCTGAAAGAGAGACAAAATACGTCTTAAAGGTTCTTTTAAGAAGCAAGAAGGGTTTTTTAGTGGATGACAGAATACTGATTACCTTTGGTTTGTTCTTATTGGGTGATAGGGCAATAAAAATAAAAAAATAGAACTCCTGGAGGAAATCCTAAGTTATGAAGAAGTTGGGTTCTGATTAAATTACTATCTCAACCAACTGCCCTACGTTTTTAAATCCTTCTCTTTTTATATCTATGTAGTTTTCCGTAAGTAGCCTATCCTCCTCTACGACAATAGCTCTTAATTTCTTACCTTTATTTTTAATAAAGAATATTTCTCTTTTTTTGGAATCCAGCTCTTTGAGAATCCTTACCCTTTCCTTTTTTACCCTATCGGGAACTTTGGGTTTTATTCTACTTGCCTTTGTAAATGGTCTATCCGAGTAAGGGAAAATATGCATATAAGCTATGGGAAGTTCCTTAACAAACTCGTAAGTTTCTTCAAAATCCTTCTCGTCCTCCGTCGGGAATCCCACAATTACATCGGTTCCTATTGAAGTAAGTGGTCTTCTTCCGGTTATGAAATTTACAACTTCTGCGTATTCCTCCTTTGTATAGCCTCTATCCATTAACTTGAGAATTCTATTGGAACCACTCTGCAGAGAAAGGTGAAAATGGGGGGCTATCTTTTCTTCAGAGACTATCAGTTCCAGCAAATTCTTGTTCATTTCCTTTATATGCATAGAAGAAAGTCTTATTAACTCTATTCCCTCTATTTTTATCAACTCTTTGAGCAGAGTGTATAAGTCATATCCTCTATCCCAACCGTATTGAGAAAGCTGGGTCCCAGTTAGGACAATTTCACTGAAACCCTTCTGAGCAAGAATTTTCACCTGCTCAATTACCCTTTCCTTTTCTACACTTCTAACTTTTCCTCTTGCAAAAGGTATTACGCAGAAAGTACAAAATTTATTACAACCCTCTTGGACCTTTATGAAAGGCCTTACACCCTCAAAGTACAAAACAGTGTCAAAACTCTTTACCTCTTTTTCTCTAAAGATTTCTCCTACAACAACTTTTTCATGGCGTTTTTCTAAAAATTCTTCAAGAATCTTAATAAGTTCCGCCTTATGTGTATTTCCTACAACAATATCCACCTCTTTAAGTTTTGCGAGTTCCTCCGGACTGACTTGAGCGTAGCAACCCGTAGCAACAACTATAGCATTGGGATTTCTCCTCTTGGCTTGATATATAGCCTGTCTTGAGGAACGGTCTCCTCCAACAGTGACAGTACAGGTGTTAATTACGTAAACATCGGCTATGTCTTCGAAGGGAACAATTTCATAACCCTTATCCCCAAACTTAGTTTTCAGTAGATCGGTGTCAAATTGGTTCATCCTGCATCCCAGTGTTTCAAAAGCAACTTTCATAAGATTTAAAATATAGATACGGAATGTTAAAGTTTCTGATAGCTTCTTTAGTTTTAATTATTGTTAACTTGAGCTTTTCTTGGTACGCTCTAAGAAAGTGGAAGGATTATACAGAAAAGTTTTTTCTCTATAATAAACTTGTAAGCGAAAATTTACTCCTTTCAAAGAAGATAGAGGAAAAACTGGGTTATAAAGAGTTGCTGAGGTATGCAAAGATGAAAGGATTTAAGGATATTTCTCTCGAGGACATCAAAGGATTTTTAAAGATATATCAACCCAGTTCGAGGAGTGAATAATGGAACCTGAAGAGATAAAATTCACACCCTCGATAGCGTAATTGTCCACATTTTCCAATGTTATATTTCCAGAAACCTCTATCAATAGTTCCCCTTTAGACATTTCAACGGCTCTTTTTACATCTTCGGAAGAAAAATTGTCAAGCATGACAATATCAATATTAAGCTCTAAAGCTTCCTTTAGCTCTTCCAGGCTTTCTACTTCGACCTCTATTTTGTATACAGGAGATATTTTTTCCCTTACCCTCTTTACTGCTTCCTTCAGGCCACCCACGACCTTTTTATGATTGTCCTTTATCAGTACCATATCGTAGAGAGCAAGCCTGTGGTTTTCTCCACCTCCTACTTTTACGGCGTACTTTTCAAAGAAACGAAACCCGGGCGTAGTCTTCCTTGTATCCAAGATTTTTATATTCTTACCTCTAAGCTTTTCTACAAATTTCCTTGTAGTGTAGGCAATTCCGGAAAGCCTTTGAAGTATATTCAAGGCTAGTCTTTCTCCCATAAGAATTTCCTTAGCACTTCCGTGGAGTTGAGCTATTATTTCTCCTTTCCTAAAAAAGTCTCCTTCCTTTATGAGGAAGTTAACATTTACATTTCCCAGGATAGAGAATAGTTCCTCTACGAAGGGTGAACCTGCGAGAACTCCTTCTCCTTTAGCTTTTATAACAGCTTTTACCTCTTCTCCCCGCCATATTCCCTCCGTAGTTATATCCTGAAAACCTACGTCTTCTTCTAGGAATTCAAAGAGCTTTTTTCTCAGTAGTAGTTTATTCATGACTGGATGGTGGGGGTGGAGGGAGTCGAACCCTCACGGGGAGTAACCCCAGGGGATTTTAAGTCCCCCGCGTCTGCCAATTCCGCCACACCCCCTTACTAAAAATTTATATTATACTATTAGAACAACTATCAGACAATATTAATGCACCATGAGAGAACCTATCGTAGCTATAGCAACTCCTTACGGTGAAGGTGCCATAGGTATTATACGCCTTTCTGGGAAGAACGTTTTAGATATAGTAAAAAAGTTTTTCAAGACTAAAAGCCGGATAAAACCGAGGTATGCCCATTTTGGAAAACTTTACGATGAAGAAGGGGAAGAACTGGACGAAGGAGTACTTATATATTACAAAGCTCCGAATTCCTACACAGGAGAAGATTTGGTTGAGTTAAATCTTCACGGGAATCCGAGGATACTAAAAAGAGCTTTGGAAGTTTTTCTCAAAGCAGGTGTAAGACTTGCAGAGCCGGGAGAATTTACTAAAAGAGCTTTCCTCAACGGTAAACTAGACCTTACCCAAGCAGAAGCAGTAGCCGAGCTGATTTCCGCCAAAACAGAACTGGCAAGAAAAGTAGCACTGAAACAACTTCAAGGTGAACTTTCAAGATATATAAGACCCTTGAGAGAATCCCTTCTTGAGCTTTTAGCGTATATAGAGGCAGATATAGAGTTTGCCGAGGAGGATATTCCTACCCTAACCAAGGAACAGGTTCTGGAAATGGTAGACAGAGTTATCCAAGGAGTAGGGGAACTCCTGAAGACCGCAAAAACGGGAAAGTTTATAAGGGAAGGTATTAAACTCGCTATAGTGGGAAAACCTAACGTCGGAAAATCTTCTCTATTTAATGCCCTCCTCAAAGAAGAAAGGGCGATAGTTACAGATATTGCAGGAACGACAAGGGATTACATAGAAGAAACACTTCAGATAAAGGAAATCCCTGTAAAGTTGATAGATACGGCAGGTATCAGAGAGACGGAGGATGTAGTTGAAAAAATAGGAGTTGAAAGGAGTAAACAAAAAATAGCGGAAGCGGACTTAATTCTTTTTGTAGTAGATGCAAGTTCAAAAATCACAGATGAAGACTTAAAAATTTACGAAGAAATTAAAAATAAAGAACACATAATAATTGTAAATAAAATTGATTTAGGTATAAAAGCAGACCTTGAAATATTTAAAGGGAAAAATATAATAAAAGTTAGTGCCCTAAAGGGTGAAGGACTGGAAAATCTCTCCGAAGAAATCCTAAAAAGGGTAGGAGTTCAGTTAGATGAAAGTGTTAATATATACGTATCTGTTAGGCATGAAACCTTATTAAAAAAAGCTAAAGAAGTGTTAGAAAAATTTAAGGAGGAGTATAAGATAAGGGAAATTAGTCCGGAAATAGCTATGCTTGATTTAAGAGAAGCTGCGGATTACCTCGGAGAAATTTTAGGAGAAGTCACCACTGATGATGTTCTTGGAAAGATATTTTCAACCTTCTGCATAGGAAAGTAAGGAGGTAATTATGGCTCAGCAGTTCCAAACAATTGCAGGACAAGACCAGAAAGAGGAGAGGAAATTGTACTCCCGAGAGGAATTAAAGCAAAAAACTCTTACAGAACTCCAAAGGATAGGGAAGGAAGTAGGCTTAAGTAGAACAACAGGTTTGAAAAAGGAAGAATTAATAGAAAAGATATTAAAGGCTCAAATGGAGAAAAGCGGTTTCGTTTTCGTAAAAGGAGTGCTTGAAGTTCTACCGGAAGGATACGGATTCCTCAGAATGTCAGAAAACAACTATATGCCTAGCTGGAACGACGTATACGTAGCTCCTTCCCAAATTAAAAAGTTCGGTCTCAGAACCGGAGACACAATAGAAGGATTTGCAAGACTCCCCAGAGAGAATGAAAAGTACAAGGCACTTATTAGAATGGAATCCGTAAATGGTCTACCTCCCGACCCGGAAATTTTGAGAAAGAGACCTCAATTCGAAAAGCTAACTCCCCTGCATCCTATGGAAAGGTTCAAACTAGATTATGACCCTAAAGAGCTTTCCACTCGGGTAGTTAGCCTCATAGCTCCTATAGGAAAAGGTCAAAGAGGACTTATAGTAGCTCCTCCCAAAGCGGGAAAAACGGTTTTACTTCAAAAAATTGCTTTAGCTATAATCAAAAATCATCCCGAAGTTCACCTAATAATTCTTCTTATAGATGAAAGACCGGAAGAAGTTACGGAAATGAGGAGGATAGTTAAAGATAAAGCTGAGGTAGTTGCTTCAACCTTTGATGAACCTCCAGAAAGACACATGCAGGTAGCCGAAATAGTCGTTGAAAAGGCAAAGAGGATGGTAGAGCTAAAAAAAGATGTTGTAATCCTGATGGATTCCCTTACAAGGTTTACGAGAGCTTCTAACGCGGTCACCCCCCCCACGGGAAGGGTTCTAACTGGAGGTATAGAAATCACAGCATTTCAACGACCCAAGAAGTTTTTCGGTGCAGCGAGGAATATAGAAGAAGGAGGAAGCCTTACCATTATAGCAACGGCTTTGGTGGAAACCGGTTCAAAAATGGACGATGTGATATACGAAGAATTTAAGGGAACAGGTAATATGGAAATCCATTTGGATAGAAGACTAATGGAAAGAAGGATTTTCCCGGCAATTAACATAGAGAAATCTGGTACAAGAAAGGAGGAATTACTTTTAGAATCTTGGGAACTCCAGAGAGTATGGGTTTTAAGAAAATTCCTTTCTACAATGGATCCCGTAGAAGCTATGGAATTCTTATTGGATAAACTAAGGAGGTTCAAAACAAACGAGGAATTCCTCAAAGCTATGAATGCCTGAACTTGCAAACAAAAGCGTTTTATAATAATTTTTCTACTTTGCGAGGAGGTATGGAATGAAAAAGGGAATACATCCTGAGCTCAAACCTACAACTTTCGTGTGTGGTTGTGGAAATACCTTTACACTTCTTTCTACAAAGGGGGGAACAGTTTATTTGGAAGTTTGTAACCAATGCCATCCTTTCTACGCGGGTAGATTGAAGATAAAGCCTGCTTATTATGAAATGCAAGCCGAGCTTGAAGGAGGCAAGAAAGAAGAGTGAATCATGTTAAAACAATCCTTTCTTTCTAAACTGGACAGACTGCAGGAGAAGTATAAAAAGATTCAAGAGGAGCTTTCAAAACCCGAGGTAATACAGGACGTTGAGAAGTATAAGAAGTTAAGTAAGGAACTCAAAGAACTTCAAGAGATTAACGATTTGTATGAACGATATAAAAAAGTTCAGAAGGATTTAAACGAAGTTAGAGAAATCTTAAAAAGCGGTGATAAAGACTTAAGAGAACTTGCGGAAGAAGAGCTAGAAAGACTAAACCGAGAATTAGAAAAGCTTGAGGAAGAACTAAAACTTCATCTGATACCTAAGGACCCTAATGATAAGA
>DQTK01000092.1 GCA_015662815.1 Aquifex aeolicus
AACAAATGAAATTTCTCCAACCGCTTAATTCCAAGAATCTTACCTTTGAAAACAGTCCCTCAACCCTCTGTCGTATACTCTTTTGCTCCATACTTTCCTTATTTTACTTTTTCTCACCCAGCGTATAACCAATATTACTTAGTTATATATTTACTTTAACCTTAAATATTTTTTTGCCTCTGTATTTTCAGGGTCAAGGATTATAACATCTTTAAAAATCCTCATTGCCTTTTGTTTTTCATCGGTATGAAAATAAGCTTTTGCTAGGTACACTAAAAAATTAACATCTATAGGATAAAGGTATAACATTTTTTCTGCTATTATTCTGACAAGATCATATTTTCTTTGTGCTTCAAGAGCCTGACATAAATAAAGATTTCCGTAATAGTTGTAATAATCCTCTTTAAGGATTTCATACATTAATTCTTCTACCTCAGACCAACGATTTTGAGCTTTTAAAGGCAAAGAAAGCCCAAGTTTTGCTTCTACTGACGAAGGTGAAATCTTTACAGCTTTTCTGTAATGAAATTCTGAGTTTTTATACTTTCCCCATAAGTAATAAAGCCATCCCAAGCGCAAGTTAATTGTATAACCGTTAGGATATGCTTCGTAGACGGGTAGTAAAGCCCTTATAGCGTTTTCATAATCTCTAACCTTTTCGTACATATAAGATCTGTAATATGCTTCCTTTATTTGCTTGTAGTTGAGTTTCTCCTCTGCAAAACTAAGTAACGAGAACAAAAGAGCGATTAACAATAACCGCATTTAAAAATGATATCCTACAGAAAGAGATACTACATAAGTTTTTACTTCATTTGTGGCTTGCCCCTGCACATCTTCCTTGTAAGAGGCAAATCCCAAGTTTCCTGAAACGGAGAATTTTTTATTAAAGTAGTACTTACCCTGTAAATTCAGCCTCCACGTATAAGGTTCTTTTAGGTTGTAAACTACAAATCCACCTTTATCAACTTCAAAAATTCTTTTACCTAAGGAAATATTTAAGGATAGGGAATAATTACTTGTAAAGTAAGTTCCTCCAATACCAGCATAGTAGTAGTTCTTCTTGGAAAGTCTTTGCATATCTGCAGTCCATTTAGATTTATTTATATGTATAGTTCCTAAGAATCCGTCAAAGTAAAAACCCGTGTAATAGTTCTTCCAAATATAAAAACCACTGTGTAATTTAACCTGATTGAGATTAACTCCGTACTTATAATCACTAAATGTGTATTCTAAACCGGTGTTCCATTTATATTTTTTCACGTAACCTAAATCCATAAAAAATACTTTCCCTCCCTTAGATACGTGCTCATTAGGAGTTGCTATGTAATGGATACCTATTTTTCCATACCAAGGAATTAATTGATAATTTGTATAAGATAATACATAGTCACTTTGATTCCAATCACTTGTAGAATTTTTAAAATTCAAAAGTGTGTGCCCAATAGACCATTCAACTACGTGGAAACCTTTATTTATGGAAATACTTCCATATACAGTCAAATCGTACCCGCTTTCCTTGCTATCACTGTTACTGTAGTTTATGTAAGTTAAATAAGGTGCAATGTAGAAGTTTATATCCGTAGCTTTTACTACTTTGGTTGCTCCACATATTAATAAACTGCCCACCAAAATTATTCTCTTCATACTATAATTTTCTATGAATTTGAGGAGATTGCAAAGTATAAGTTTGGTAAAAAAATTTTTTGATACTGTTAAATACTGGGTAAGTCCCATTTTAAAGTCCTACTCCGGAATACTATTTATACCTTATGCTAAAGCAGGTCTGGCTCTATTTATTCTGACTTTCCTTGATTTCAATGTAGGTATATCCGGATTAACAGCTATACTTTCGGCTTACCTTTTTGCCAAGTTTTTAGGATTTTCAAAAAACTTCCTAAGTTTAGACTACTACATTTACAACCCGTTACTCGTAGGTCTGGGAATAGGTTTTCTCTTTAAGTTTTCCCTTTTAACAGCCATATTTATAATAGTCCTATCTATTTTTACTTTCTTACTTACTTATACAGCTTCAAATGTTCTTAGTTACTACTTTAAACTTCCTGTACTTTCTATTCCATTCGTAATAATAAGTGTAATAGCATATCTTGCTTCTTATAAATACTCAAACCTATTTGTCCACTACTTATACCATCATGCTGCCGATTTTGGCAGTCATTTACCTAAATTTTGGGAAGGGTTCTTTAAATCACTTGGAGCTATTTTCTTTTTTCCTTATACATTACCAGGTATTGTTATCTTCATAGTTCTGTTAATGTACTCACGGATATTAGCTTTTCTTTCTTTAATAGGTTTTCTCTTAGGAACTACTTTCTTAGGATTTATGAGCGGGAATTTTGAAAGTGTATATTCTGATATCTACTCCTTCAATTACATTCTTATATCTTTAGCATTAGGAGGAGTTTTTCTTATCCCTCATCCTAAAAGTTATCTAATAGCCCTCATAGGTGTGATGGTCTCCGTTCCTGTCGTTGAGGCATCCAAGGTATTTTTTGAACATTATGGTATTCCTATTTTTGCAATACCTTTTAATACTGTAGTGTTACTTTTTGTATATACCCTCTCACTACTCGGATACAGGTACATAACTTATTACTACAGGGGAACACCTGAGAGAACGTTAGATTACTTCCTTACCTATTTAAGAAGATTTCCTTACCAAGCAAGAGCTATTTCCCTCCCCTTTAGTGGTAAATGGACTGTATGGCAATCGTTTGACGACGAGTGGACTCACAAAGGAGCATGGAAACACGCTTTAGACTTTGTTATTACCGACGAGGAAGGAAGAACTTATCGCGGTGAAGGAATTTATTTGACTGATTACTATGCCTTTAGAAAACCCGTTCTTTCTCCTGTGGACGGTGTAGTAGTAGAAGTAGTTGACGGATTTCCCGACAATCCCCCAGGACAAGCTGATAAGAAGAATAACTGGGGTAATTACGTGATAATTTACGATTGGAGGGGTTTTTACGTTCTTATATGTCACTTAGCACAAAACTCTATAAAGGTAAAAACTGGAGATAAAGTACAGAGGGGAACTCTCTTAGGTCTTTGTGGAAATAGTGGATACTCTCCCCAACCGCATATACACATGCATGTACAGCTCTACCCGAAAGCAGGTTCACCGACAGCTCCTTTTGTAATAGGTAACTTCCTAGTCGAAAACTATTCTTTAAAAGATTTCTCAGTACCCAAAAAGGGTCAAAGCATAGAAGCATTTTTTCCAGATAAAGTATTAAGTGAAAAATTCAACTTACTACTGGATGAAAATTATGAATTTGATGTTTTCTTAAATGATAAAAAAGTAGGAGAAATAAAATTGGAAGTTAAAATGGATACTGATGCCTCTTTTTACCTTACAGATGGAACGTCAAAAATTTATTTCGGCTTAAATAATGGATTCTTTTACATATACAACTTTGAAGGAGAAGATAATTCTTTTCTCAAAAAATTCTTTATTGCCGTTTCTAAAGTTCCTTTAAACCTTTCAAAACCAGTTAAATGGGAAGACAGCTTACCACTTGAAATTGTTAATGTAGGCATTTTAAAGCCTGTTCTCAGATTTCTAGGCTCTTTTTATCATGACGCTTACAGCGTTAAAAGCACGTTTGAAAATAAAAATCAATTAGAGTATACATTCAAAATCCATGGAACCTTTGTAAAGGAAATTTCGGGAAAGGTAAAGATAAATTCAAAGGGTAAATTTGTGGAAAAATTGGAAATTAACGAGGAAGGGAAGAAATGGGTTTTTCAGATAAAACTTTTTTAGGTTAATTTAAGCCTTTCGGGCAATCTTTCCTTGCTCTCTATGTCGTCTATATTTTCAGCTTCTCTTATGAGATCTACTTCTCCGTTCATACCTATGAGAACTACATTAGGTCTGTACCTTATGAACTGCATCCATTGGGTAACGTTGTAAGCTCCAACAGGGGAAATAATAAGCTTCGTACCTCTTGGCAGTGGTGGCAAATACTCAACATCGTTTATTACATCTATATTCATACATAAGGGTCCGTATAAAATACTCGGTTCAGGTGCTCCGTGCAAATGTCTATCAACTTCAACCTTAAAGTTATACCAAAAAGCTGTAAATAGTAAGTTCACCCCCGCGTCTAAAATATAACCTCTGAACCCGTTAGGTAATCTTTTTGTGGCATAAACAGTTGTTATAAGATAACCCGCCTCATCAACAATAGCCCTCCCGGCTTCTATTATAAGTTTCGGGAAGTCTCCGGGTCTTAGGTTTTCAAGCAATGCAGTGGTTATTCTTTCCGCATACTCTTCAACGTCGGGAACAGCTATTTCCGCAGGTAGGTATACACCTTTTAATCTATTCTTTGAAGGAAGTCCTCCTCCTATATCTAGATACTCTATCTTAAAGCCATAATTATCCTCTATATGATAAGCAAAGTTTACCATTTTTTTAACTTCATTCTCATAAGCTTCCGGTTCAAGGATAAATGTGCCGATATGACAGTGTAAACCGTTAAGCTCAAGCCATTCACTTGACGCAATTCTCTTCACAGCATCTTCAGCTTGTCCGCTTTCTAGATTAAAACCAAACCTATCCCATCGTGGTTGTATTCCTGTATCCATATTTATGCGTATTCCTATTTTTACCTTTTGCCCGAGCTCCTTTGCTATTTCCTCAATATCAGCCAGCTCTTCAAAGGTGTCAGCGTTTATTTTAGCTCCTTCTAAAATAGCAATTCTCAAGGCTTCCTTCGGTTTATAAGGACCATTAAAAATTATCTGATGTCCCGGAATACCTAATCTTCTAGCTTTTTCGTATTCAAACTCGGACACAACTTCTGCAGTTTCACCTTCTTGATGAAGGATTGCACATATCGCTTTTAAGTAATTTGTTTTATAAGACCATGTAAATTCTACATTAGGATAACGAGTTTCAAAGGCTTGCTTCAATCTCCTGAACTGTTGTCTTAGTTTCCTTTCTGAAAAAACGAATAGAGGTGAACCGAATTTCTCAACAAGTTCTTTTATAGAAACACCATCTATTTCTGTCCTTACCCTTGAACTGAAATATGCCTTTCCTCCCAGCTTATTGGAAAGTCCTATTCTTATTGGGTTTATAACAGGTTTTTCATAAGCTTTTTTCATTTTTTAAACCTCCCCTGTAGTTGCAATTTTCTGAAAAACTTTCATATCCGTAACAAAATCGTCGGTAAACCTAATGTACAGTTTACCTACTTCATAATTCCACTCCCTTGGAGGCTCTTCTCCCAAAGATGCCATTAAAAGCCTTGCAGGTAAGTTAATACCTGCCCCGGTGGCAAAGAAAACCCAAGCGGGGAATCTAGGATTTATCTCTATTAAATAGAGTTCTTCTCTTTGTGCATCGTATATACACTCCAATTCAAATGCTCCTCTCCATTTAAATTCTTTTACAAAATTCTCAGCAGCTTCTATCATCTTAGGATTTTTTATGGTTACTCCCGTCCAGATTTTTCCTAGCTGCGTAATCCAAAGTTTTTTTATATTTAGAAACCCAAAATGTCCACCTTCACCGTCTCCTACACCAACAAGGTTAATTTCTTCACCTTGAACAACTTCCTGAACTATTACCGGGTATCCCCATTCTGCAACTATTACGTTAAACTTTTCAACAGCCTCGGCGTAGTTATAAACTTTATAAGCTTTATAGAATAGTCCCTTGAGCATTGCAGGGTATCCTACTTGGTTCAAGGCATTTTGAAGCGTCTTATAATCTATAACCGTAAAAGTTTTCGGGCTTTTTACTCCAATTTTTTCTGCAATCTCTGGAAGCTTTTCCTTTGAACGTAATCTAAACTGTTCTCTCGTAGGGAGAAAGCTAGCTATCCCATAAGATTTTAACCTTTCAGAGTATTCAATATAGAGAGGTAATTCAGCATCTAGTGTAGGAATAACAGCATCAATTTCACAAGAGTTTTTTATGTATAAAAGTCTTTCTATGTAGCTATCTGCTCCCTGAGATGGATAGGGCATTAAATAAGATTTTTCTATAAGCCAATTCATATACACACCCGGTTCCATTGGATCATAGGCTAGACCTATTATGCGAATATCCTTATTCCATTCCTTTAAACTTTTAGCAACCCCTACACCCGGCCCGGGATTATCAACTGCATTTATTCCTGAAATCCCAACCGCTAAAACTTTCATTTTCTCTCCTCACAAGAATCAAACCAATATTCCTAAAATCTTTAACTGTTCCATAAAGTCGTAAAGATCTCTTCTAGCTATATCTTCATCAACCTCAAACTCCTCAGTTAGATCTCTTACAATTTCTTCCTCTCCATTACCTTCTCTAAGTTTCTTTAAGATGAATAGACCCGTTTCATTGACAACAAAAGAATTTCCAGTTTCAGGATCAAAAATAAACC
>DQTK01000148.1 GCA_015662815.1 Aquifex aeolicus
AAACCCGTGGAAGTAGACGTAGAATCACTCGTTACCCGTGTATTCCTAAAAGCCATAGACCTTCTCGGAGGTCTTCAAAAGCTAGCTGAGTACAAAACCTTAACCTGGCTCCCTTCACTTGCCAGAGCATCTTTTGTAATCGTATACAGAGAAGAATTCTTAAAGACAGAGGAAGAAATAGCTGAACTCGTCGGGCTCACAAGGCAAACTGTTAGAAATATACTCAGAGCTGACCCGGAGCTTGCCCTTTATAAGATACAGCATATCGATGAGCTTACTAAGGAGGAAAAGAAAGAATTGAGGGTTCATACTGCGGGAGGTGTAGCTAAGCTCGCTTACAAGAAAGTCAAAGAGGGAGAAGAACCAAAGGTATTCTTGGAATATTGTACTCTTGCAGCGGAAGCTCTTGAAGTTCCCTGGGCATATTTGATGCTGAAAAAGATAAAAGGAACCCATTTTCCTATAAACTCCTCAGAGGAACTAAAGGAAAAAGTCAAAGGTGTAGTCATAAAAGGACTTCCTGCGGAAGAAGTAATCGAGAAAATCGAGTATCCCATCAAGAATCCGGCAGACCTTTTACACAAGATAAAACTTCATCTGAAGATGATGGGGGTAGAATAAATTATAAATGCGCTTCATCCTTCTTCTGTTTTTGTTCCTTTACACCATATTTGTTATTTTCTTTTCCAATTTTCTTTCACAAAAAGGTTTCTACTTCAATGTAGATTTAAACTCTCAGGAAAAATCTCTGGAAAATTTAACGATAAATTTTGAAAAAATCTTCAACAGAAACTTCTACCTTTACGTAAAAAAGATAAAGTTTGAGAAGGGAATAAAAATAGAAAACGGAAAATTAATTTTGGTAAATTTGGAAAAAAAGGTTAAAAAAAAACTTTTGAATTAAAACAATTAAAGTTTCCTCACTTACCTATTAACCTGTATGTGAGAAATTTTGATATTCTCGTAGGAAATAAAGAAAGGTTAAACTTGATAACGTTAAAGGAAGTAAAATGGGAAAAGAAAAATCTTTTTGTGTCTTTTAAATACAAAAATTTAAGGAATTTCTCTATAGATGGATTCATTTTTGCGAAAGTAATGAATGATTACTTAAAAATACAAAAGCTGTCTTTAGATTCAGATTTTTTCTCCGCAGAATTCAAGGGAACTTTAGGAAAGAAACAGGGAACTTTAGACTTTTCGGGTGTTATAAATCCAATTGATAAAAGAAATTTTGCACTTGAAAGTGTAGAAATTAACGGAAAAGTGGAAGTGAATCTTCCCTTTGTCTACATTCATGCAAAAGCTTATATTCCGTCTGTAAAAGTAAGGGAAAAAAATTACATCAATATTGAAGGCAATATAAACGGATACTTTAAACTCTTTGAAAAACTAATGTTAAACACCGTTGTAAAAAATCCAAATGGTATACACATTCTAGTCTACTATACTATATCTCCGGATAATTTCCTGAAATTTTCCTTTGAAAATATCGAAGTTGATAGGTATACCCTCGGTATTCCTCTTAAGCTGAACGGCTTTTTTAAAGGACAGGGTTTTGTAGATTTCAAAAATAAAAAGCTCCAAGTTATAGCCAATACTGAAAACCTCAAATTGGAAGGTAGAAGTTTCAGGGGTTCTTTAGATTTTTCATACAGGTTTGCAGGTGGTGGGACTTTAACAATCTCCCTCGAAGGTAAAGGAAAACTTGTCGGAAAGTTTGAACTTCTAAAAAAAGAGATAAAAGGAGGATTTACTTTTGAAAACTTTCCTATTTCTTATAAAGGTTTTAAAACCACTTTAAAAGGAGAGGGAAACTTTATAAAGAAAGAAAACGAATTTTCTCTAAATGGAGAATTTTTAGCAGAAAATAGTTATTTTCAGGACTTTAAGTTAGACAACACTTTAACTATCCTGACCTTAAAAGACAAAAACATAAATGTAAAAGTTTTTAGCGGAAAATCTTATGGAGTTTTTTACGGAAAATTTAATAATATTGAGGGATTTGTACATTTAAAAAATTATAAAGCTGAGAAAAAGAATCTATTAATTAAAGTAAAAAAAGGTAAAATAACTTTTAAATTCGTGAAAAATAAGCTTTACTTAGAGGGTCAAATAGATTCTTTAAAGATTAAGGGGAAAAATTTTACGCTTGAGACCTTTGCAAAAATTCATTTGAAAAAGGAAAGGAATACTTATTTTAAAGTGAACGGTTCATTAGATGCCAATATATTGGGTAAAATTGTGTTTAGAGATTTTCACTACTCTTCAACTTACGATGGAAAAATTTTTAAAATTTTTGGAAATTCACAGGATAGTGAGCTTAAATTACACTACGACACAGAGAAAGAATCGGGAAATATTAGAGGTTTTTACAGAGGAGAATTTGCAGAAGCCGAATTTACGGGAATATTTTTAAAGAATTATCTGGAAATTAAATATTCCACCCATTATAACCTGATGAAGGATAAACTTTCGTTGAAGGGTATTGTAAAAAGGAGGGGAGAAAACCTTTCCGTTATACTCTACCCATGTACCTTTAAAGGAAAAACGGTATCCTACAGATTTAAAGGATTCGACTTCACAGGGAAAGGGAAGAAACTTTTTATGAATTTTAAGGGCATTGAAGTCAAAGTTCTAAATAGAAAAGTGTTGGAAGTATCAAGCAGTGAAGGAACGGGCACCTTAAATAACTTTGAATTCAAACCCTTTAAACTTTCAGGAATTTTAAACGGAGAGGTAAATCTAATTTACAGAAAGGGTCTATTGATAAACTCCCGTGGTTATCTAGATCTTTCTCTCCTATCCAAACATATGGGCTCTCTGTTAAGAGGAAGTTTTCACGGAAAATTGAATTACAGCTTTGAATTTGCAAAAGGAAATTACGTATTTAGAGCTAAAAATGATGACCCTGTAAAAGTTTTTTCCCAATATTTTTACCAACCTTTTGATAGTGCTATGAGTCTCGAACTGGATAAAAAAGGTCTTCGCTTTGTCTTAACCGGTTGGTTTAAGGAAGGATTTATAAACGCTTATACTCTCTCGGAAAATCTCAAGGATTTTAACGTAGAGATAGTATTTAATAAAATTCCCTTAAAAATTATAAACGATATAAGAGCCCGTATTCTGGCAGATGGAAGAGGAAGTGTAAAAGTTAAAAGATTTAAGGAAATTTCTGTAAAATTGGATACTAAATTCGACGGATACGTTAAAGTTAAAAAAATTAAAAGAACTCAAAAAAGAGAAAAAGAACAGCTTCCCGTAAAAATATCCCTCGATATAAATTTTGAAACGAATAACGGAATTATAGTGAGACTGCCTGAGGGTAGGCTCTTTACCGCTATTGGGGGAAGAATTTATGGTAAATTTCCAGATATTAACTATAAAGTACACGCAGTATTAAGGTCGGGCATTTTAAACTATTTCGGAAAGACATTCTTTGTTAGAATGAGTGAAATAACGGCTATTAAAGGAAAGAATAAGGATATTACCAAGCTTTCCCTTAATTTGAACACGGTAGAAGACAATTATAAAATTTTCTTAAGCGTTCGAGGGACTATTGACAATCCCGAGATTTACTATTTCTCAGAACCACCACTCAGCAGGCAGGAAATACTCCTCAGACTCATTGGCGGCGGTTCTCAGGAGGGAGTACTTCCCATTGCAGACGTTATTTTAGAGGAACTTAAGATACTTGGTACCGTGAAGGGTAAGTTGGAGAAACTTCTTGATTTGAAAGTGGACATCGGACTTAAAACGGAAAACACGGGTGAGATGGGTGCTGTTGTACGTCTGAAGAAGAACTTAGGAAGATTCTTCTCCGTTTATTATCAAGTAAGCACAACCAAGGATAAAAGAGATACATTCCTCGGCGGAGAAGTAAAATTTCCGGTCGACATGGATGTCGGTTTTAGGTTCTTTATGTATTCGGATAATACGACAGGTTATAAATTAAGATATGTTAAAGAGTTCGACTTCTGATATGGACACCCAATTTCTG
>DQTK01000009.1 GCA_015662815.1 Aquifex aeolicus
AAAAACTTCTATCTCTGGAAACACCTCCCTCGGAAACGATTCTGGTTCTTCCATCAGACCATTTGATTAAAGAAGTAGACAAATTCGTTGAAGCTGTGAAAAAAGGAGAAAAAGTAGTGAAAGGGGGGTATATAGTACTTTTTGGTGAAAAACCTTCATATCCCGAGACCGGATACGGGTATATAAAAATTACGGATAACATCATCGAAAGTGTATACAGTGTCGAAAGATTTGAAGAAAAACCTGATTACGAAAAAGCCAGAGAATACGTATCCGACGGGAAACATTTATGGAACTGCGGAATTTTTCTATTTACTTTAGAAAGAATTGTTAAAGATTATACTCAGTTCATGCCCGAAATAAGGTTAAATCTAAAGTACAAGGATTTTAAAGAAGCCTTTGAGGAATTTCCGAATATATCCTTTGATTATGCAATCCTTGAAAAAACAAAAAAAATTGCAGTAGTGAAGATGGAAGTAGAGTGGAGCGATGTGGGTTCCTGGAAAGCCGTATACAATAACATGGTCAAAGATGTTAACGGAAACGTAATAGTGGGTGACGTTGAAATTCTGGAAACTAAAAATTCTCTTTTCCTCTCTCAAGGCAAAAATCTAATTGCTTGTGTAGGATTAGAAGACTTTGTAATAATCGGAACCGAAGATGCAACACTAATTATCAAGAAAGAAGAAGCCCAAAAGGTAAGGGAAATAGTAAAGGATTTAGAAAGGAAAGGAGATGAAAGGGCTGTAGAGCACATTACAATGTTTACTCCTTTCGGGAGTATAACCAAGCTTGAGAACGGGGAAAGATACAAGATAAGGAAGATAGTTGTAAAGAAAGGAAAGGAAATTCCTCTCAGAATACATCATCACAGAACCGTTCACTTTATAATTCTCAAGGGAACTGCCGAGGTAAAAGTGGGAAATAACCAGAAGTATTACCACGAAAACGAAAGCTTCTTTATACCTAAATCCGTACCTTATAAAATAATTAACGTGGGGAAGATACCTCTTGAAATGATAGAGGTTCAAAGCGGAGAGTATTTAGGAGAGGACGATGTTGAAACACTTGAATGAAAAGTTCATTTATTACATGGCTGAGTATTTTTTTGAGTTTGAGAAGAGGAAGCATTACTACAAATTGGCAAATAATCTACTAAGTTCTTACGAAAAAGGAAAAAAGTTCAACAGAAGTCTACTCAAAAAGGTAAAGGAAAATTTAAATTTATGGATAGATAATCCCAACCAAGTACAGGTATATTCTAGGTTTTTAAACGAAATAGAAAAAAGGGGTGTTGAAAGTTTCGGACAAGCACTTGCTATTATACCTTTAATAAACAACTATAGAGAAATATGGAAGGAACTTGAAAGGGCTGAAAATAAAATAGAGAAGTTAAAGGAGTACATAGAAAAAATATCCAATTGTGAGCTGTGTAGCAGGGGCTTAGAGGGAAAAGAATTTTGGGGTTGTATTTTTGAAAATGTTGACTTTTTCACAGCTACACAGATAGCTAATTTCTTTTTCAACGAGGAATTTTTACCTCTAAATGAAGAGATAGCAGGGATGTTAAAAATATCTCCGGAGAACTATCTTGAAGTTGTTAAAAAACTCAAAGGGGCAAATCTCAGGAATGTTTACGCCAGTCTTTATGTTCTTATTCAGAGAGACAGTATAAAAATCAATAACGTTAAGAAACTTTTAGGAATTAGTAGAGAAAGAGAGCTTTTAAAGGAAGTTTCCCAAGCGTGGAACTCAGGAGATTTCTACTCGGCTCACGAAATCCTCGAAGAAATATGGAGTCTTTTTAAAAACGAAGAAGTAAAGAAGTGTTATAGGGGACTTATAAGAGCTGCTATAGCTTTACATAGATTAAAGGAAGGAAATGAGAAATCCGCCATGAATGTAATCAAGCAAGCTTTGATGGATATGGTAAATTGTCCCGATGATTTCAGGGGTATAAACTTAGGCGAAATTAAGGTATACCTTGAAGAGGTGTTGGGGACGAGGGAGCTTGGCAATCCTCCGGAGTTTAAATATAATATTAAATCCGGAGAGGCGGCGTAGCTCAGCTGGTCAGAGCGGGGATCTCATAAGTCCCAGGTCGGAGGTTCGAGTCCTCCCGCCGCCACCATAAAATCCTTAGTAAAATCTTATTCATGTTCGGTTTCATTCAGAAACATAAACGTTTGGGAATATTTCTCATAGCTTTAGCTTCATTCTCTTTCCTCTTCTGGATGTTCTCTGTTTCCGACGTAAAACAGATGTTCGCAGGTAGTTCCTGTGTAGCTACAGTCAAAAACGAGTGTATAACAATAAGAGAATACAGGTTTGAACTTTTAAAGTATGCTAACCTTCTGGAAAATGCCAATTTTCGGCCTGTAGTTAAGAGATTAGTTCTTAATTCTTTGATAACCCGTGAAGTTCTTTACCAAAAGGCTAAAGAACTGGGTTGGTTTGTTTCGGATGAGGAAATTATAGAAAGTATAAAGAATAATAAGCTTTTCAAAGAAGAAGGTAAATTTTCCCTGAAAAAATATAAGGAAGTTTTGAATCGTTTTAACTTAACTCCGGAGGAATACGAGGAAATATTGAGAAAAAGCCTTATGGCGCTTAAGGTAATGAACTTTATCAATTACGGAGTTTATGTACTTCCCGATGAGATTGAAATACAAAAGGTTTTCAGAACAGCCTATTTCGATGGAAAACTTTATTTGATAAGCTCAAAAGATGTAAAGGTTGACTATGAACCTACCGAACAAGAGATAAGGAAGTATTACGAAGAGAATAAAGAGAAATTTAGGGAAAAAGAAAAGAGGTTAGTGTACGTCTGGGTACTTGAGGATAAAGGGGTTGTCCAGGATTATTACAAACTTTTAAAAGAGGGAAAAATACCCGAAGGTTATAAAGAACTAAGCGAGGTAAGTCTACCGCAAAGGGTAAAGGATGCAGCAAATCAGCTTAACGAAAGTAATAGATTAAAGCTCATTAAAGAAAAGGACTCCTATTATATACTCTTCTTTAAGGAACGACAAAAGCCTAAACTAAAACCCTTGGATGAAGTAAGAGAGGAGATAAGAGATATCCTTATAACCCGTGAAAGGGAAAGGAGCCTTGAAAGATATTCGAAAGAAGTTAAAGAAAATCTGATAAAAGGCGAAAAGGTGGATATAAAACCATTAAAGGTTGAGAAGGCTTCCCTTGACGAAATAAGCAGAATTCTCCGAATAGAGCAAAAAGATATACTCGAGCTTCTCTTTGGAAAAGAAAAAGTTTTTGGACCTTTTGTTGCTCTTAACGGCTACGGTATTTTGGTAATTGACAAAAGAGGGTTTAAAGAATTGGATGAAAAGAAGATTGATGAAATAGAGAAGAAAATAAAGGAAACCAAGTTCCAAGATATTATAGGGTTTTATGTAGATTCACTTATAAAACAGTATAAAGTAAAAGTAAACGAAGGGCTTTTGAACCGCTTCTAATATTTTCTTTCCTCGGGTTTATATTTCGTTATCCTTACAGGTGTGTATTCCAGTTTTATATTTCCATTTCGGTCATAATAGACTAAGGAGTGTTTAAGGAAGTTCTTATCATCCCTTTGGGGGTAATCTTCACGGGAGTGTCCGCCTCTGGATTCCCTTCTATGAAGGGCGGAATAAGCTACTACTCTTGCAAGCTCCAACATGTTTCTGAGTTCTAAAACCTCAATGAGGTTTGTATTGAACACTTTTGATTTGTCTATCACAGGTATGTTTTCCCACCTCTCAAGAAGCTCCGTAAGTTCTTCATAGGCTTCTTTTAAGGATTTCTCATCCCTAAATATTCCTACTTTAGCCCATGTAATTTCTCCCATTTGGGCTCTTATCTCTGGGAGATTTTCCTTTCCTTCTCTCTTAAGAAGACTTTCTATAAACTCTTCCGATTTCTTTGCATCGCTTTCTTGTGCAGGTGCAAAATCCGTTTCTTTTACAAAATCCCTTACTGCTATACCACAATACTTACCAAAGACTATTAGTTCTGTCAAAGAATTTCCACCCAGTCTATTCGCTCCGTGAACCGAAACACAGGCACACTCTCCAACCGCGTAAAGTCCCTTGAGTGGTGTTTCCGAAGTTTTGTAATCAGTTATGTGAATTCCACCCATACAGTAGTGAGCGGAAGGTCTTATGGGAACTAAATCCTTTACTGGGTCTACTCCTTCAAAGTCAATTGCTAACTGTCTTACTTGAGGCAATCTCTCCTTTATCTTCTCTTCACCAAGGTGTCTCAAATCCAGGTAAACGTAGCCTCTTGCCCCCGTTCCTACCCCTCTGCCTTCCCTTATTTCGGTCTCTATTGCCCTTGAAACTATATCTCTTGGAGCGAGTTCCATTTTATCGGGAGCGTATCGTTTCATAAATCTTTCTCCTTCTTTGTTGAGTAGATACCCTCCTTCACCTCTACATGCTTCCGAGAGGAGAATTCCCGTTTTTGCCAATCCTGTCGGGTGGAATTGTATGAATTCCGTGTCTTTTAGAGGAACTCCTGCTCTTAAGGCTACTGCTTGTCCGTCTCCTGTATTTCCTATAGCATTAGTACTTCTGAACCAGTAAATCCTTGCAAATCCGCCCGTGGCAAGTATTACCGCTTTTGCCTTCAAAAATAAAACTTCACCGTTTCTGATATCGTAAACCGTAACTCCTTTGACTCTTTCTCCATCGTGGATTAAATCCAAAAGGAAGTATTCGTTGAAAAAGGTTATATTGTCTCTCGCAATAGCCTGCTCGAATAGAGTGTGCAGTAAAACATGCCCTGTTTTATCGGCTGCGAAAACGGTTCTGGGGAAAGATGCACCACCAAAAGGTCTCTGGGCTATTCTCCCATCCGGGAGTCTTGAGAAAGGAACACCCCATCTATCCAGTTCGTAAATTATTTCGGGAGCTTTTTCGGTCATAAAAAATACCGCATCCTGGTCTGCAAGAAAATCTGACCCTTTGATAGTGTCGTAAGCGTGAACTTCAGGATTATCGTCCGGGATGGTATTTCCTAAGGCGGCATTCATTCCTCCTTGGGCTGCTCCGGTATGGGAGCGCGTGGGGTAAACCTTAGAAACTATAGCTACTTTAATGTTAGGGTCATTGGCTATCTCTATAGCAGTTCTCAGTCCTGCACCACCGCCACCGATAACTACCGCGTCGTATTTTTCAACAATCATAGGTTTATTTTATAACTCAGTTTTATTCTGATGAATCACTAAAAACCTTTTTATAGACATAATCCCTATTTTTTAGAAATTCCCAAGGGTCTAAAGCTTTCCCTATTTCTCCCTCATTCAAGTATTTCATCACCTCTTCATCTTCAAGTAAAGCTTCCTTAAAGGATTTTTCACTTTCCCAAGCTTTCATAGCACATCTTTGAACTATGTCGTAAGCGTAGTCTCTTGAAAGTCCCTTTTCCGTCAAGAGTACTAAAATCCTGGATGATGCGTAGAGACCTTTTGATAGTTCCATATTCTTTTTCATTCTTTCCTTATTAACCACGAGACCCTTTAATATGTCATGGAAGAGATTCAGTATGTAATCCAGGGCTATGAATGAGTCGGGAAGGATTACCCTTTCAACCGAAGAGTGGGAAATATCCCTCTCATGCCATAAAGCTATATCCTCCATAGCAGGTATGGAGCTTGCTCTTATTATTCTTGCTAGTCCACATATTCTTTCCGAATGAATAGGGTTCTTTTTGTGAGGCATTGCCGAAGAACCTCTTTGACCTTTGGTAAAGGGTTCAAGGACTTCTAGAACTTCCGTTCTCTGTAGATGGCGAATCTCCGTAGCGAATTTTTCGAGAGAACTGGCTATTAAACCCAAAGTGGTAATTAGATGAGCGTGCCTATCTCTATGTACTATCTGTGTGGAAGCGGGTTCGACTTTAAGTCCCAGCTCTTCGAGAGCTAATTTTTCCACTTCCGGTGGTATGTTCGAATATGTACCTACCGCTCCCGCTATCTTGCCATACAGAATATCCTCCTTTGCTTTTAGAAGTCTCCCTTTATGTCTTTTCATCTCATCGTACCATACACACATCTTGAGCCCGAAGGTGTACGGTTCTGCGTGAACTCCGTGAGTTCTTCCCATCATCAGGGTATTTTTATGTTCAAAAGCGAGTCTTTTTATCTCTTCCATCACATTATCTATATCCTTAAGAATTATCTCAATAGCTTCCCTTATGAGAAGCGCAAGTGCAGTATCTACTACATCGGAGGAGGTGAGTCCCATATGTATATACCTTCCTTCCTCTCCTACTTGCCGGGCTATCACGGAAACGAAAGCCAGGACATCGTGTTTAAATACCTTTTCTTTTTCCTTTATTCTCTCTACTACTTCCTCGTCAACATAGGTTTTTTCTTCGATTTTTTTTAGAGCTTGGGTTGGAATTTTTCCCAGTTTGTTCCAAGCTCTACATACAGCTATTTCTACATCAAGCCACTTGCGGAACTTATTGACATCATTCCATACCTTTCCCATTTCTCTACGGGTGTATCTTTCAATCATAGGAAATAGGATAACAAAGAAAAGAAAGGTATCTAGAATACGAAGCGATTTCGTTTCTTTCTTCCTTGATTATTTGATACTCAAAGGTAAAACCTATTAACTTGGCTCAGGAATGGAGAAGATGGCTGAAACTAGGAAAAAGTTGTGAAAGAAGCTCTATCCTTTTCTCCATTAATTCCGCATTGAGGTTATCAATTCCTGTGATATTTTCGGTAGGTCTTGAAAAACTCTGAGTGAGGGCTACAATATTGTAATTTTTTTTCTTTTTGAGAACAACTTGAAAATAGAACTATTAGAAAAATCCAG
>DQTK01000149.1 GCA_015662815.1 Aquifex aeolicus
GGAAATTATCTCGTAACCTAAATTCTCAAGAGCTTTAGCAAGCTCATCTACACCTTCTTTTTCGTAAACTGATATTAATGCTTTCATTTAAAAAATTTTAAAAATAAAATTTTAAATCATGATTTATTAGGTACGTATCTAGGCGAATTAGATGAAAAGACAGATGCAGGCTATTATCAAACGATTAAAACAGCCGTAGAAAAAGGAGTAAATGTAATAGATATGGCAATTAATTACAGGTACATGGAGAGTGAAAGAGTTATAGGAAGAGTTTTGAGTGAAGTGGGAAGAGATAAAGCTATAGTTTCTGCAAAAGGCGGATATATTCCCTACGATGTAGATAGCAAAATAGACCCTAAAGACTATTTTGAAGAGAATTTTCTTAAAACGGGAATAATTGACATAAAGGAAATGACTCCTCAAGGACATTACTTAGGAAGGGAATTTATAAACTGGTGTTTCAATAAGAGTCTTGAAAATCTCAAAACTGATTACATAGATATTTACTTCCTTCACAATCCTGAGGAACAACTTCTTTATATAGAAAGGGAAAAGATTTAACGAGAAAATAAGGGAATGCTTTGAGCTTCTTGAGGAAAAAGTGGAAAAAGGTAATCTCAAATACATTTCTTTAAACTTGATAATGACGTGCACGTAGCAATACAGTTTGTAAGAAGTACCCCGGGAGTGGGTAGTTTCCTGATAGGAATGAGTAAAATCGAGCATCTCCTTGAAAACCTTAAAGTCCTTGAACTACCTGCGGTAGAAAGAGGAGAATTTTTTAACTCTTTTTAAATGACTTATGTTTAGTCTCGTAAGTCGTTGAAGTTCTTTGAAACTTTCCCTTTCCTTTGTTCTATTTTTATTTCATAATTGATTTTCAATAAAATGAATTTACAAGCACTGATAAAAAAAATAGAAAGTGTAGACTCCTACGCGGGAGAATTTTTAAAAAAATTTGAAATAAAAACTAAAGATGGAAAATTTCTTTTTATAGCTCCCAACTCCGACTATAGGGAATGGTTAGAAACTCTACTGGAAGGTTTTTTAGAAGAAGATTTAAGAAACATTATAGAGATAAGAGAAAAGGAAGATAATGAAGAAAAAAGAATAGAAATCCATGGCTTTCTGAACCCGAGATATACTTTTGATAACTTTATAGTCGGGGAGGGAAATAGGTTTGCTTACGAAATAGTAAGGGAAGCTTTGGAAAACCTGGGTTATCTCTACAATCCCATATTCATATACGGGAGCGTAGGAACGGGGAAAACACACCTACTTCAGGCAATAGGGAATGAAGCAAAGAGAAGAGGCTATAGAGTTATCTATTCGTCTGCAAACGATTTCGCAGAGGAAATGGTTGAATACCTGAAGCACGGTAAAATTAACGAGTTTAGGAATAAGTATAAGAGTGTTGATTTACTTCTCCTTGACGATGTTCAATTCCTTTCGGGAAAGGAAAGAACCCAGATAGAGTTTTTCAATATATTCAATGCTCTGTATCTTTTGGAAAAACAAATAATTCTCGCTTCCGATAGGCATCCGCAGAAACTCACCGATGTTTCCGATAGACTTGTAAGCAGGTTTGAGGGCGGGATTCTCGTAGAAATAGAGTTAGATACAAATACAAAGCTCAAAATTATCCGGGAGAAGCTAAAACAATACAACATAAAGACAAGCTCAGAATTGATTAATTTCCTGCTTCAAAATACAAAGAATGTCAGAGAAATAGAAGGAAAAATAAAACTTATAAAACTAAGAGGTTTCGAAAAACTTCCCGAAAGGAAAGAGAAAAATAAATTGGAAAAAATCTTAGAATTCGTTGCTAATTACTACGCTTTAAAACCCGAAGAGTTGCTTTCGGATAAAAGGACAAGAAGAGTTAATGAGGCTAAACAAATAGGAATGTATTTGTGCAGAAAGGTGTGCTCTGCTAGCCTAATAGAAATAGCAAGGGTATTCAGAAAAAAAGACCATACCACCGTTATCCACGCTATCAGAAAGGTAGAAGAAAGGAAGAAGAAGGACAGGAAGTTCAGGCACCTTGTAGGCTTTTTAGAAAAACAAGCGGTAGAAAAAATTTAAGCTGAGCTTCCCCATAGACTGAGTAGCTTATTAAGATATCTTTTTATATTTGTAAAGATGGTCGAGCTAAAAACAGAAAAAAGGCTTTACTACTCTCTGAAGGATTACTTCCGGGAGAAATACGGAAAAAGGGTTCAAAAAATTACCGTAGCACTTCCTTTTACCTGCCCAAATAGAGATGGAACAAAGGGAAGGGGCGGATGCACTTACTGCTATGAGGGTTCAAAACCTTCGATGCTTTCTCCTACCATTCCCTTGGAAGTGCAAATAAGGGAAGGAATTGAGAGAGCTAAAAGGAAGTACGGAGAGGATATATACTTTACCATTTACTATCAATCTTATACCAACACTTACGCGGATATAGAAACGTTAAGAAGTGTTTACAACATAGCACTTAGGTTTAAGAATGTTGTAGGGATAGACATCGGTACGAGACCTGATTGTGCTCCCGAGGAAGTTTTAGAACTCCTTGATGAATACGCAAGTAAGGGACTGGAGGTTTGGATAGAATACGGACTTCAGAGCGCCAATTTTGAGACTCTTAAAAAAATCAACAGACAACACGGAATCTCCGATTTTGTAGATGCAGTTCTGCGAACCAAAAGGAGGAATTTAAAAGTATGTGCCCACATGATAATAGGGCTTCCGGGAGAAAGTGAGGAGGACTTTATCGAAACTGCTAAACTGATAGCATCCCTTCCAGTAGATGGTATAAAAATACATCCGCTTCACGTAATAAAAGGTACATTAATGGAAAAACAATACTTTAACGGTGAATTCAAGGTTTTATCCATGGACGAATATGCTCAGTATTGTGCAGATGTGATTGAATTGCTTCCTCCCAACATGGTTGTTCACAGAATTACCGGAGAGACGGATGAGGAAAGATTAGTGGCTCCCCAATGGTGTACCTTTAAATATAAAAACGAAGTTATACAGAAAGTGAAAAAGGTTCTCGAACAAAGAGGTAGTTATCAGGGAATAAAGTATCCTTTTTATAAACACGGAGTTTAATGATGTTCGGAAAGAAGGGTACCTTTAGTAAGATGGCTGAGAGTTTGGTTGAGAAGTTAGCACAAGAGCTGGAAGAAGAAGTAAAGAAAAGACCTAATGACCCGGAACTCTTGTTTAAACTAGGGATAGCCTACGTAAGAACCGGAAAAATAGACAAAGCGAGAGAAGTTTATAAAAAATTAAAAAACATTAATAAAGAAAAAGCCAGTGAGTTACTGGATAGAATTTATGAGGTTTAATTAACTTAATTTATATCATTTAGTTCACTTTCTATGTTTATTTTTGCCTCCTCAAATGTTAATTTTTTATTAAACATATAGTTAAAAAACTTCATACCTATCCAAGCTATACCTAAAGGTATAAATATAACTTGGAGTAAAAGATATGTTAGATAGTAAAGTGTTAAAAAAAGTATGGCTTCTAAAAGTTCATTTTTATGATTGTAGATATTTACAAGTAAATCCTTAAAATATTTTGCTTTTTCTATGCTATTAGAAATAAAATTTTTACCCGTTTCAAATATATTCCAAAATCCTTCCTCATCTTTCTCCTCTATTTCTAGAAAGCTTTGAAGCTTTTCTTCGTTTTCTTTCAGGTTAAGGATATCTCTAATTATCGCTTGATTCTCTTTTATGGGAGGTTCTATATACTTTGTGTAGATATATTCATTTAGATATCCCGCAATAGGAATAACAAATCTTATAAATGAAGCAATAAGAATTATTCTGATAATCTTTTTACTGTAAGGTTTAAACTTTTCTATCCATAATGTAATCATGAAAGCAAGTGATAGAAAAGCCAATAGTTTTATGTAAAGATCTTTGATTACTATAAAACTTATTTTCATAAAACCAAGGGTTGCTATGGATAAAACCAGAAGTGATGAAAGCCTTTCAAGAGCATCATCAACAGGATCAAGCAGTTGACCTACGCCTACATTAATAAGCGGTAAATCCAAGCTTGTATTTTGTAATACAGATATTACAGCGTTTGAACTTCTAACTATTGCATATGTAGTCACAGCTTTAGCCAACGAGTTGTCTAAATATTCGTCTCCTAACCTATCTATAAAGGGAAAATTAAACTTGTAGTCATAACTTAATACTCCGAAGAACATAGTAATAATGAAAAACGAAATAAGGGCTTTAATTAGAAACCTATTAGCGGATATGCCTCCCATCTGCTAGTGATATATTCTACAATCTTTAAAAGTTTCCCAAACGAATCTGTTTAATGGAAAGTTTAAATACTCCTACTCTCTTTTTGAAGCATTGTAAACTTTCATACCTTTATAACCCCAAACGTCCATAACCCAGTATATGAATACCGCTCCAGTCCCACCGAAACAGAATAAAATAACCTCATCTTCTTTGTCTATACCCTGGTTTTCAAGGAAGTCTTTTGCGTATTCTGGAAAATCTATATAGAGCTTATCTGTTTCTTTATCCTTTTTTATCCACCATTCCCATGAAAGGGGAACTGAACAAGGAATATGTCCGTATTTCTTTACTGCAGGAAACTTTCCTATACCCAAGTAAAACTCTGGTCTCTTTCCGTCAATTATGGGAATTTTTCCTATGTTTTCGTATTAATGCACCGGTTTTCCCATCCATTATTCTCCATTGCTCTTTATCCCGTTAGCCTGGCTCCGGGGATATGTCCCTCAAACAGGTAGCTCTGAATGTTTCCAAATTCCAGGATAACTAAATTTTTATCTTTCAGATGTTCCTTCAACCATTCCGGGGAGACAAGCTTGGGTGCGGAGAAAGGAATTCCGTAAAGTAAGAGGATTAATAAAAAATACATAAATTTACTCCTCTTTGTATTCTGCCTTAGAGGTAGCAGTTTCCCAAAGGGTTACTTTGATTAATTTCACTTCACCAAGAAGATTTGCTTCTTCCAACTTTCTTTTTAAAAAATCGTAGAAAAACTTTGCTAACGCTTCCGCGGTAGGGCAAAATTCTACTGGGAAAATCTTCATAGCCCCATACCTTTCCGCAACTTCTTTTAACTCGGGATACATAGGGTCATTAACATCTATTATGAAACTATGGTCTATTTTATCTATTAAATCCTTTAAAGCATTCTTTACATGGTAAAAATCCATTACCATATCTTGTTCACTCAAAGTATCAGAACCTACAGTCACTTCTAAAACATAACTGTGTCCGTGAAGATTTACACACTTATTTATGGGTTTTTCCTTGGTAAATTGAGCCCCTCTTCCGTAAGTTAAATTTTGTTTCCAAACCCTATGTCCTGCTTCAAATCTAAAGGTTTTACTAATTTCCCACTTCATGATATCTTTAGAATTATAAAAGGAGGATTAGATTGTTCCCAGAAGTGATATCAGTTTTTGGGTTAAAAATAAGTCTCTACGGTATATTAGTTACCCTGGGAGTGGTCCTGGGGTACTTCCTCGTACTAAAATTGGCAAAAAGAGAGAAGCTTGACCCGAAAGCTATAGAAAATAGCTTTTTTCTGGCTATGCTTTTTGGAATTGTTGGAGCGCGTATAGCCTATGTCGCAGAACACCCTTACGAATTTAGAAATTTAATAGATTACATAGCTATATGGAAAGGAGGAGTTTCCTTTTACGGAGGATTGATAGGGGGAATTGTAGGAGCTCTTATAGGTATAAAAATTTTCAGGTTGCCTCTTTGGAAGTCGGCGGATATTGCTGCTCCTGCAATAGCTTTGGCTCACTTTTTCGGGAGACTCGGGTGTACAAGTGTAGGATGCTGTTATGGAAAACCGTTTCCTTATGCAACGAGTAATGAGGTAGGTATTCACTTTACCGATAAATTCCCTTTTTTCTATATAGTTTTCCCTAAAGGAGCTATAGCTCCACCTTTCACTCCTCTATATCCAACTCAACTTATGGAAGCTCTGGGAAATTTACTGATATTTTTAATACTTTTAATTTTGTATAAGAAAAAGCCTTACAATGGATTTGTATTTGCCCTTTATCTGCTTCTCTACGGAACTCAGAGATTTTTCTTAGAGTTTTACAGGGGAGTAACTCCTCCCATTCCTGCGATAGGGCTTACTTGGAATCAAATAGTTTCTATAATCCTTATAATAGGAGCCATCTTTCTTATAGTCCTTTTACGGAAAGTTCACTTTGAAGAAAAGGCTATATGATAGACTATGAATTATGAAGATAGCATTTTTAAGACCGGGGGAACTGGGTGTACCGGCAAAACATGTATATGCAATTCTCGAATACCTTAAGGAAAAAGGTGCAGAGATAAGGGAGTATGACTTAAAAGAAAGAGACCCTCAATCCGTGGTTCGGGAACTTGAAGAGTGGCGACCGCTCTTTCTTATGGATACAAACGGTACCGGAATAATAGTTGGAGAAAGAGATGGAAAAAAGTATATTCTTTCCGACCTTCTTGGAATAGTACACGTAAGTATATTTGTGGATGACCCCTTACTCTTCTATCCCGCTTTTGAGGGTGTAGAGAAACCTCAAAACTATATAGCTTTTATAACGGATTTGAAGCATACGGATAGCTTAAACCTTTTAGGTATCTCTAATGTAAGCTATATTTCTCCTTTCGTGAATGAGAATCTTTTCCCTGAACCTGAAAAAGAAAAAGATATAGAAATAGCCTTTGTAGGACCTGTTATAGACCCGCAGATAATTAGTAACGCCGTTTCTCAGAATTACCCTCAAGAGATAATGCCCTTTTTCTTCGAAACGGGAGAGTTTATGTTCAGAAATCCTGAAGTACATGTATTGACGGCTTTTAATTACGTATTTGGTTTGTTTAATCCTCAGGTTCAGGAGCAGTTCAACAAATGGCGTGAAAAAAATCCCTCGCTTTTCTACAAATTCCTAAATGACATAGCTGCGTATACTACTATGAGAAGGAAAATCTACCTGCTTCACTTCCTTGAAGGAATGGAAATAAAAATTCTCGGAGATTATCAAGGAAATCTCTTCGAGGGTCACGAAGCTGTAAAAGTAAGTTCATACGAACAACTATTAAAGTACTACTCAAGTTCTAATCTTGTAATCTTTGTCGCTCCTCAAACTATCCCGACAGGGTTCAGTTTCATTCCCTTGGAAGCACTATATATGGGAAGTGCAGTGATGACCGATTTTAAAGGTACTATTCCGGGATTCTTAAAACCCGATGAAGAAATCATAACCTTTGCACCTCTGGATAGAGCAGACCTTGAAGAAAAGGTTCTATTCTACTTAGAAGATAGGGAATCTCTTCAAAATATAGCGGAAAAAGGTCAAAAAGCTGTAAAGGAAAGATTTAAGGTAAATGACAGAGCAGAATTCATCTATAACGTACTGAAAGATATAGAAAGACAATTTGAAGAAGCTCTAAAAAATCAACCATCCAGATGAACTTTCCTCCTACCGATTTTACTTTTTCCGTTGATGATTCCAAGAGAATAATGGTGTGCCCGGCGGGACTCGAACCCGCGACCTCGAGATTAGGAATCTCGCGCTCTATCCACCTGAGCTACGGGCACTACCTAAAAATAAAATTATAATATTACCTACAATAGTAACAAAGGAGGTTTTGAATGGCAAAGATATATTACGATTCCGATGCAAGTCTTGATATTCTGAAAGATAAAGTAGTCGCAATTCTCGGATACGGAAGTCAAGGACATGCTCACGCTCTTAACCTAAAAGATAGCGGTCTAAAGGTAATTATCGGACTTCACAAGGGGAGTAGGTCAAGAGAAAAAGCAAAAGCTGATGGGTTTGAGGTTTACACCCCGAGAGAAGCAGCCGAGAAGGCGGATATTATAATGTTCTTAATTCCGGATACCGTTCAATCTGATGTGTATAAAAATGAAATTGAACCTGTATTAGATTCTTCAAAAACGTTAGCCTTTGCCCACGGATTTAATATACACTTTAGACAAATAGTTCCTCCCAAGGATGTAGATGTCTTTATGGTAGCTCCGAAGGGACCGGGACACCTTGTAAGGTGGATGTACACAGAAGGAAAAGGAGTTCCTGCATTAGTAGCTATTTATCAAGATGCATCCGGTAGCTGTAAGGATAAAGCTCTCGCTTACGCTAAGGGAATCGGAGCCACAAGAGCCGGTGTAATAGAAACTACTTTCAAGGAAGAAACCGAAACGGATTTATTTGGAGAACAGATGGTTCTCTGTGGAGGAGTTACCGCTTTAATAAAGGCTGGTTTTGAAACATTGGTGAAAGCAGGATACCAACCTGAAGTAGCTTACTTTGAATGTCTTCACGAACTTAAACTTATAGTGGATCTAATCTACGAGCACGGAATATCGGGAATGAGATATTCTATTTCAGATACAGCTAAGTACGGAGATGTTACAAGAGGAGAAAGGATTTACGAAGTTGTCAAACCTGTTATGGAAAAGACATTGGAAGAAATTCAAAAGGGAGAATTTGCAAGGGAGTGGATCCTTGAAAATAAAGCAGGAAGACCTGTTTATCACGCACTTCTCGAAAGGGACAGGGAACACCTTGTAGAAAAGGTAGGTGAAGAATTAAGAAAAATGATGCCGTGGCTCGGGAAAAAGGGACTTAAATGAATTTAACAAGTAAAAGAGAAGTTTTAAAAAAACTGTATTACCCTCTCGGGGAGACCTTGGCGCGAACCGGACTTCCCCCCAACTTTATAACCCTTTTATCCCTTTTCCTGGGTAGTATATCAGCTTACTTTTATTTTCACCAAAAAGTTCTAACTGGAGCAGTGCTTTTAGCTTTATCTGGACTCTTTGACCTTCTTGATGGAGTAGTTGCAAGAACTACCAGAAAAACCTCCAAGTTTGGAGCGGTGTTTGATTGGATAGCGGATAAATGGACCGACGGTTTTGTCTTGGGAGCTATAGGTTTTGCATATGCTTCACCCTTCGTTGCAATTACAACCATAATGGTTTCTATGCTCCATTCCTTTATCAAGCCGGTAGCTTATGCGGAAATAGGATATACGGAAAGAAAAAAAGGTAAAATAATAGACCCTCTGGAAGGTGTTGGGTTTTTCGGTAGACCCGAAACCCACATCACAATAATACTTTTTTCTATTCTCGAAAGAACTCCTTTTCCGTTAGGCTTAAGCTTTGGAATAAAATTAGTAGCACTCCTTACTCTGTTATCGCTCCTAATGAGGGTTTTCTACCTATACAAAAAATACGGAAGAGAGTACGAGTGATGTTAAGACTTCATTCCTGCGGTAAATCCTATAGCAAATCCTCCCAATGATGCCACCGGTGCTGTAATGCCTTTTACAAAGTTTTTAAAACCTTCGTATAGATAATTAATCCAAGACTCAAGGTTATTCCAGTGGATTTCCGCTATTCCCTTATTGCTGAGGTATATAAGTCCTATAAGGTATAAACCTATGAGAAAAACGAAAAGCTTAAAAACCCTTTTGAGTGTGAAACCTAAGGTAAAACCTATCAGGGCACCCGTTCCGAATTCTTTAAAGATATCACTTTGTAAAAACTGCTCGAAGTTCATACTTCTGCCCCCTCTAATATTTTTTCACAATTGCAACTTCTATCTTCAGTAAGGGATTTTATAAAAGAAGTTAAAATTTCCTTTATTTCTTCTTCCTTTTGCTTCATCAGATTTATAACTTCATCACTTGTCAGTCTGTAGCCTGCTATCCCTGCTGCAGGATTGGCTACAACACATAAACTTGCATAACACATAGTTAGTTCTCTTGCCAAAACTACTTCGGGATATCCTGTCATTCCTACAACATCCGCTCCCAGTTTCTCCAACATCTTTATTTCCGAGGGAGTCTCAAATCTGGGACCTTCCGTGCAAGCATAGACTCCTTTTCTGTGAAACCTGAAGCCTTTTTCCTCCAGAACTTGGATTAAAGTACTTCTCATTTCCGGGCAGTAAGTAGAGCTTACGTCTATGTGAACCACTTTCTTTTTATTTAAAAATTCTACAACTTTATCCTCTCCATCGACATTTGGGGAAAAGATACCTTCGAAGAATGTTGATTTTCTGCTTTTTGTAAAATCTAAGAAGTCATCTATAACGACAAAATCTCCCGGCATCAATAGTTTGTTTATACCTCCTACAGCTGAAATTCCCAGAACTCTTTTTACACCTAACTCTCTTAAAGCCCACAGGTTTGCTTTATAAGGAACGAGATGTGGAGGATATTGGTGATTTCTCCCATGCCTTGCTAAAAAGGCAACTTTTTTAC
>DQTK01000060.1 GCA_015662815.1 Aquifex aeolicus
ACCTCGAGAATTCTCAGGAAGTCAACGGTAATGTATAAAGATAAAGAAGTTTTAGGAAAGAGTGAAAAACCGGGAAAGGAAATATTAAGTTTTCTGGGTTTTAATTTTTCCAAAAGTTTCATTTGAGAACACCCAGTTTTTTCTCCATATCCACAACTGCCAGGATAGTTTTTAAGACTGAGTCAGGATTTAAGGATATGCTGTCAATTCCCTGTTCCACAAGGAACTGAGCAAATTCCGGAAAGTCCGAAGGTGCTTGTCCACATATTCCAACCTTTTTATTGTATTCCTTAGCCGTTTTGATGAGCTGAGCTATGAACCTCTTTACGGCTTCATTTCTTTCATCGTACAGATGTGCTACAAGTTCAGAATCTCTATCAAGTCCTAATGTAAGCTGAGTAAGGTCATTGGACCCAATTGAGAAGCCGTCGAATATCTGAGCGTATTTATCAGCAAGGATTACATTACTCGGGAGCTCAGCCATTACGTATACTTCGAGTCCATTTTCACCTTTTCTGAGCCCAAATTCTTCCATAACTTTTAAAACCTTTTCACCTTCTTCCGGAGTTCTGCAGAAGGGTACCATTACCTTTGTGTTTGTAAGCCCCATCTTGTTTCTTACTCTGAGTATTGCTTTGCATTCCATTCCGAATGCTTCTTTGAATACATCCGAGTAATATCTGGAAGCACCTCTCCATCCGAGCATAGGATTTTCTTCTTCCGGCTCGAATAAAATACCGCCTATGAGGTTTGCATACTCGTTGGATTTGAAATCAGAAAATCTTACTATAACTGGATTGGGATAAAATGCGGCGGCTATTTTGGCTATTCCGTATGAAAGCTTCTTTATATAATAAGTGGCTTTATCCTCGTAGCCGAAAGTTAATCTATCTATATCCTCGATTATTCTCCTGAGATTCACCCTTATTTTATCTTTACCCTTTGCAAGTTTTTTCAAAAGTCTTTCCTTTGCATAGTTGTAGATTAACCTAAAGGTAACGAATCCCTTATCGTCCACCAGATTTTCCTTCTTTAATTTTTCATACAGTTCAACGATATCTTTGTAGTGGAGTAAAGCCAACGGATGTATCTTAATGTAGTTAGCTATAATGAATTCTTCCCTTGCTAAACCTACACCGTCATTAGGGAGTGAAGCGTATCTGAAAGCGGATTCGGGATTTCCTATGTTCATCATTATTTTTGTTTTCGGTTTAGGTATGTTTTCGAGATTTATTTCTTCTATCTCGTAATCAATTCTTCCTTTGTAAACGTACCCTGTTTCCCCCTCGGCACAAGAGACAGTTATCTCATCTCCCGTTTTTATTTTTTCCGTAGCATTACCCGTGCCTACAACCGCGGGTATGCCTAGTTCTCTCGCTACTATTGCCGCGTGAGAAGTTCTCCCTCCTCTGTTAGTAACTATCGCTGAAGCTTTCTTCATTATGGGTTCCCAATCCGGGTCTGTTATGTCTGTTATGAGAATTTCCCCTTCTTGGAACTGGTCCGCTTCTTTTAGATCAAAAAGAACTCTAACCTTTCCTGTCGCTATTTTATCTCCAACCGCTATACCCTTAGCAATTACTCTGCTTCTTCTTTCTTCTTCGGGAGTTTTTATTTTATAAATATTTATTACGTTATTCTCCTTTCGTGAATGTACTGTTTCAGGTCTGGCCTGTACGACAAAGAGTTCGTTTAAAGCTCCGTCCTTAGCCCACTCTATGTCCATTGGTGTCCATCTTCCGTTTTTCTTTGAGTAATGGTCCTCTATCAATATTGCCCACTTGGCAAGCTGTAGTATTTCATCGTCATTGAGGGCAAACTTTTTCTGTTCCTCCTTAGAAACGTTTACTATTTTTACCCTCTCATCTCCGGTCCCATAAATCATCTTTCTGTCTTTTCTACCCAGTTTTTTCTCGATAATTGCCGCATAACCTTGCATTAAGGTTGGTTTAAATACTATGTATTCGTCAGGGGTTACCTCTCCTCTTACGAGGAGTTCACCAAGTCCATAGGAGGCGTTTATAACAACTACGTCCTTGAACCCAGATTCCGTGTCAAGGGTAAACATAACACCTGAAACCCCGAGGTCTGAACGGACCATTTTTTGTACGCCTACCGCTATTCCTACTTTAAAGTGATCAAACCCGAACCTTTCCCTGTAGACTATAGCTCTGTCTGTAAAAAGTGAGGCAAAGCAATTTTTTATAGCTATCAGAACATTTTCCGCTCCGACTACGTTGAGAAAGGTTTCCTGTTGTCCTGCAAAGGAAGCATCGGGAAGGTCTTCCGCAGTAGCAGAAGACCTTACAGCAACGTCTACGGCATGGGTATTGTATTTTTCCGAGAGTTTTTTATAGTATTCTTTTATAGCCCGCTCTAAGTCTGATGGGAATTCACCGCCTCTTATCAGTTCCCTTATCTCATGGCCTCTCCTTTGTAAATCTTTTATATCATCCACATTCAGACCTTCGATAATCTGCTTTATTTTGTCCCTTAAATTGTTATAGTCAAGGAAGTAATAGTAAGCGTTAGCTGTAATTACGTAACCGTAAGGAATCTTAACTCCCAGCGGAGAAAGATTTCTTATCATCTCTCCCAGAGATGCATTCTTTCCACCCGCCACGGGTATATCTTCTATTGTTACCTCATCTAACCAGAGAACCAGAGCTTTACTTTTATCTTGAGACATCATTACCCTCCTTTATAACAATCTCGTTAAAATCTCCGAATTTTTTAAATAAATTTTCAACTCTTTTGAGTAGTGCCAACCTGTTATTTTTTATATTTTCATCTTCTACCATCACTTTAACATTGTCAAAGAAGTTATCTATATACATTTTTAGAGGTAGCAGTTCTAATGGATTTTCTATAGACTTTTCTTCGAATTCCTTTACCTTTGTATAAAGCTCTTCTTCTTCTGTCCTTTGGAAGAGTTCTTCTTTTACGGAAATTTCTTTCCAGTCTTTGGGAATTATCCTTATTACCCTCTTTGCCCCTTCAACGAGGGCGGTAAAATCAGGAGATTTACTCGCTTCATAGAGAATTTCCACATTCTTTATTACCTTATAGGGTTCAAAAGGAGAGTACACTTTTAGAACAGCTCTGACTAAAT
>DQTK01000015.1 GCA_015662815.1 Aquifex aeolicus
AATTTAACAAATCCTTCTATTAAACCTGCTAGAAATAAAACAACAGGCGAATTTGTCTTTACTTCTTTTTTCATAGCTTCGGTAAATATATCGTTCTTCACGATTATTTTATCACCGGACAGAACTAAATCTTCTGCAAATCCAAGTTCCTTTATAATATCTATACTTCTCTTTATTGCGCTCTCTTTATCAAGCACTTCCGGGAATTTCCCTATTAAGCTTTCGAGAAGCTGAGGACCACTGTACTCCCCAACCTTCCTTAAAACCGCCCCGGCTCCCTTTTCACCGATTACATCTTCTACTCCCTCGATAGTGAGAACTAAGGCTATAAGTAAAATCTCCGTATCAGCTATCATGCTTAAGGATTATATCCGATATTATGTAGGATATTCCATAGGAATTTCTTAAAATCTTGAAAGTTTCGATTATACATTTTTCAAAAGAACGCTCTAGGCTTTTTATAAAGTAATAAACTTCCTTTTTGGGTATGTAGGCTAATCCTTCCCATTTATTTCCCCTAATTAATAAAGATGGGATATCGAAAACGTAAAGCTTTTTTAGTTTTTCTTCTACTAACTTCTTCCCTGCATCAATTATAAGAATATCATCTCCTTTTAATTTTCTTAAACCTTTATAAACTCCGAAATTCAATGTTCCTTTCGTATTGTTTATGAAACATATCTCGGGAAACCTTTTAAAAACTTCCAGAAAACCTTCGGTTATGGATGCGTATAGATTGTCTATACCGAGTTTTCTCCGTATGAATTCATAATTTACCTCTGTCAATTTTAGTACTTTGTCCTTCTCAATTTCCAAATCTTTATGGAATACCAACAAAACTTTCATTATGAATAATTTTAAATGGAGAAGAAATTAGACTTTAAGGAGTATACTTCGCAGTTTTTCTGTTTCCCGTTCACTTTCAGATTCTCCAATCAGCCCTCTGTCATAAACCTGTTTATCTATCCTGGAGGGTTGTAAAGTATTGATTATATAATCCATTGCTTTGTAAGTTTTGGAGGAATCTCCGCATGTGTAAACGTCAACGGTTGCTACGCCGTGTTCAGGCCAAGTGTGGATGGATATATGGGATTCTGCTAAAAGAACTACTCCGGTTGCTCCGTGGGGTTGGAACTGATAGTAATGAGAGGATATTTTGGTAAGGTCAGCGTACTTTACAGCTCCTTCAAGGAGCTCTCTGATATCTTCAACACGGTCAATCTTATCGGCATCTACACCGTAAAGGTCCGCTAAGATATGCAGTCCGAGGGCCTTTGCCATTTCATATCCTCCCTTGAGAAATTTTCAAAAAGTTTAACAAAGATTACATATCGCATTATCGCCTCCTTAGGCAAAATAATAGTATAATACAATTCTGTGAAAAAAAAAAGCATAAATTATTTAAGACCGACCCAATCTATGGTAAAAAATGCATTATTTAATATTCTCGGGGAAATCTCCGACTTGGTATTTGTTGACTTATTTGCCGGAACCGGACAAATAGGTTTAGAAGCGGAGAGAAGAGGTGCTAAGGTAATTTTCGTTGAAAAAAATAGGAAATTAGTCTATCAGATTAAAAGAAAAACCAAGGAAGGAAAGGTTATAACCGGTGACGCGTTGAATTTTCTTAAAAAGTGGAAGGATAAATCCCATATAATTTTTGCAGATCCTCCCTACATCTACGATAAGTATGAAGAGCTTATAAAACTCGCTTTAAGCAGGTTGGAAAAAGGGGGGGTTTTTATTCTTGAACATGACAAGGGGAAAAGTTTTAATGCCCCCGAAGAAAGAAAATATGGTGATACAGTATTATCAATATGGGTAAAAGAGTAGTTTATCCGGGAACCTTTGACCCACCCCATTACGGGCACTTAGATATAGTTAAAAGAAGTGCTGAAATCTTCGATGAGGTCATAGTTGCCATAGCCAAAAAACCGAGGAAGTATCTCCTTTTCGACATACACGAAAGGGTTGACATGTTTCGAAAAATGACTGAAGAAATTTCTAACGTAAAAGTTAAGAGTTTTGACGGTTTACTTGTCGACTTTATGAAGAGGGAAGGTATAAATGTGATTGTAAGAGGAGTTAGATTATTTACAGATTTTGAATACGAGCTCCAAATAGCTCTTACCAATTATAAGTTGGCAGGTGTTGAAACTATTTTCATGATGCCATCTCAAGATTACATTCACATAAGTTCTACCATCGTGAGAGATATAGCGTCTTACTGCGGAAATCTTGATAATTTAGTTCCCCCATTTGTAAGAGAAAAATTAAGGGAAAAATTTAAATGTGGTTATTGATTGTTATATTTTTCTTATTAGGCTTTTCCTTTTCCAAGGAAATATGTTTCGATTTCTCAGGGATAAATTCGGAAGACCCTTACGTAAGGAAAGCTGTTATTCAAAAATTGGAACAGTACGCTATGGAATCCGGCTTTACCTTAGCATGTACCGAAAGTAGTAAAAGGATTGAAGTTTTTGCGAATTACTCCGAGAAAGCTGTCTCTATATCCGCACGCCAAAGGATTTCTATTTATATCTTTAGCCTAAACATTCGAATAGGTAATAAGAGCTTTTCTTCTTCCGTCCCATATTCGCTTCCTTCCGGGGCACTTGCCGAACTTCCAAGGAGGAAGGCTTTGGAAGAGGTAATAGAAAGATTGAAACTCCCTATAATTAAATACCTCTCTGAAATTTATTTCGGAAAAATAAAAATTTGAATTTTATACTTTAATTCTTAATCATTATGAGTGCCCTTGAAGAGATAAAAAAAGTAATACCTCATGTAGAAAAATACGTTAAACGAAGAATAGAAGAATTTGAGAAATTAGGAAGGGAAGGTTATACCCATTACGATTTTAAGCCGTTCCTTGACGTAAGTTTCAAGGCAGGAATATTTTCGGAACTATCTTTTTGCATCCTTACTGCGAATTCATCGGCTTCTCTCGGGATAAAGATACAAGCCTATCTCGGAGAAGAGGGTTTTATGGATAAAAGCTTAGAAGAGCTTACCAATATTCTTAAGGATTTCGGGCACAGATATGCCCAGCAGAGAGCTGAAAGAATAGTAGAAGCCAGGAGTAAATTTGAGGAGGTAAAAAAACTCCTGGAAAGAGAAAAAAATCCAAAGGTTATTCGGCAGCTTCTTGCTGATACAAAATCTCTTCACAAAATCAAAGGGTTTGGCTATAAGGAGGCATCGCACTTTTTGAGGAATATAGGCTTCAAGGAAGTAGCTATAGTAGACAGGCATATATTCCGATTTCTTATGGAAAATAGGCTCCTCAGGCATGCAAAAACAATCACACCTAGGGTTTACATTGAAGCTGAAAAAGCTTTAGAAGGTTTAGCTTCGCATCTTAACCTTACTCTGGGTGAGCTAGACCTTTATATCTTCTACATAAAAACAAAAAAAGTTTTGAAATGAAATTTTATTCAGGCTATATTTTTTTCCTTATTAAAAGGAGGAGGCTATGGATAAAAAGCTTTTAGAAAAGTGCAAACAAAGACTTCTCGAAGAGAAGAGTAAAATACTCGAAAGGTATTTTGAAAAAGAAGAAACACAACAAAGGCTGGGAGAGGAATCTAAAGAACCCAGAGACTGGGAGGATATAGGTCAAATAACTTACACGGAAGAATTACTTGATAGTTTATCCCAAGTTGAAATGGCAACGCTCAAAGAAATAGATTACGCCCTTGAAAAAATAGATAAGGGTGTTTACGGAATATGCGAAAGATGTGGAGAGGAAATTCCCGAACCGAGACTCTGCGTCATTCCTTGGACTAGATACTGTGCGCAGTGTGCTGAAGAGGTTGAGAAAGAAAGCGGTACATTTATGCCTTATTACGGAATAGACATGTACAGTCCTGATAACATACAGGTGGAAAGAGAAGATATAGGAGAGGCGTGATAGAATACTCCTATGCTCTGGAAAAAATCCCTCACGGAATTAAAAGAACTAATCCAAAAAGGAGAAGTAACAGTACAAGAGGTAATAGAGAGCTTTTACGATAGATTTAATAAAACCGAGGAGAAGGTAAAGGCGTATATAACTCCCCTTTACGAGAAAGCACTTGAGCAGGCAAAGAAACTTGATAAATACGATGACAAGGTTTTATTCGGTCTTCCTATAGCTATTAAGGATAACATTCTTGTAGAAGGAGAAAAAACAACCTGTGCTTCAAAGATACTTGAAAATTTTGTCGCTCCCTACGATGCTACGGTTATAGAGAGACTAAAAAAAGCCGGAGCTCTAATAGTGGGAAAAACTAATCTCGACGAATTTGCTATGGGTTCTTCCACAGAATACTCTGCGTTTTTCCCTACGAGAAATCCGTGGGATTTAGGAAGAGTTCCGGGAGGTTCTTCGGGAGGTTCAGCTGCAACGGTTGCTGTACTCTCCGCTCCTGTTTCTCTTGGTTCTGATACGGGAGGTTCCATTCGTCAACCTGCAAGTTTTTGCGGAGTTATAGGAATAAAGCCAACATACGGTAGGGTTTCAAGATACGGACTTGTTGCATTTGCAAGTTCCTTAGACCAGATAGGTGTATTCGGAAGGAGAACTGAAGATGTAGCTTTGGTTCTCGAAGTTATAAGCGGATGGGATGAAAAGGACAGTACTTCTATGAATGTACCCGTACCTAAATGGAGTGAAGAGATAAAGAAAGAGATAAAGAAGTTGAAAGTCGGTATACCTAAGGAGTTCTTTGAATTTGACCTTCAACCGGAAGTTAAAGGAGCTTTTGATGAGTTTATAAAAGAACTTGAAAAGGAAGGATTTGAAATAAAAGAGATATCCCTTCCATATGTAAAATACGCAATACCCACCTACTATATAATCGCTCCTTCGGAAGCTTCTTCTAACCTTGCCCGTTATGACGGGGTGAGATACGGCTATAGAGCCAAAGGTTATAAGAACGTAATTGAGATGTACTCAAAAACAAGAGATGAGGGATTCGGTCAGGAAGTAAAGAGAAGGATAATGCTCGGAACCTTTGCCCTTTCCGCCGGATACTATGATGCCTACTATCTTAAGGCTCAAAAGGTAAGGAGACTTATTTATGAAGACTTTATGAAAGCTTTCAACGAAGTAGATGTTATAGCTTCTCCGACAACACCAACGCTTTCCTTTAAGTTCGGAGAAAAGACCCTAAACCCCATAGAGATGTATCTTTCGGATATATTAACCGTTCCGGTAAATCTTGCAGGACTTCCCGCTATATCCATTCCAATAGCTTGGAAAAACAACTTACCGGTAGGAGGACAACTAATAGGAAAACCTTGGGATGAAACTACCATACTCCGAGTTTCATACTTATGGGAACAAAAGTTTAAACATTACGAGAAAATACCCCTTATCTGAATGCAATATAACCATCTACTCGAAGGATAGTTCACTAAAGGAGTATTTGCTTAATGAATAGTATTTCAGGTATCTTCTTAATTTCCTCAAGGATTTCTGAGGGAATAGGGTCGTCAAGATTAAGAATTCCTATTGCTATTCCACCTTTTCTTTCTCTACCCAGTCTGAAGCCTGCTATGTTTATGTTTGCTCCGCCCAATATTGAGCCTATTTTGCCTATAACTCCGGGTACATCTTTGTTTTCAAATACAAGTAATATTCCTTCGGGTTCTATATCCACTTTATATCTATCTATTTCTGTAATTCTCAGTATTTGACCTTCCAGAACTGTACCAGCTACAGTTTTCTCTCTTCCATCTGCTTTTACAACAACTTTGATATAGTGCTTGAAGTCGGGAGTTTCCTCAGAGGATAACTCTTCAACTTTTATTCCCTTATCCTTCGCTACGTAGAAAGCGTTTATTATATTTACCGGGAAGTCCACAACTTCTTCAAGGACTCCTTTCAGCACCGCAGAAGATATAGGTTGAAAGTGTTCAGCTATATCACCTCTTACTTCTATATGGATTTCCCTGATACCTTCATCAGTCCACTGAACCAGAAACTTTCCTAATTTCTCCGCTAAATCTAAATAGGGCTTTATCAGCGTTAAAATTGATAAGTCCGGGAAGGGGGCATTTACGGCATACTCTACGGTTTGACCTTTAAGGGCTTTTAAAACCTGTTGTACAACTATGACCGCAACATTCCTCTGAGATTCATAGGTATTAGCTCCGATGTGAGGACTTAAGGAAATATTTACTCTATCCGCGAATTTTTTCAGCTCGTCTACAAACTCCGGAGGCGGTGGTTCCTTAGAATAGACATCCAGTGCAACGCCTCTTACTTTTCCTTTCTCCATATACTTTATTAGAGCCCTTTCGTTTATTATTCCTCCTCTTGCACAGTTTACTATATAAATTCCTTCCTTCATAATTTCAAATTCTTTTTCATCAATCATATTTTTGGTTTCGTGGGTAAGTGGTGCGTGAATGGTAAGAACATCTATTTCTTTTAACATATCGTATAGGTTATCTACGAGTTTTACACCTAGCTTATCCGCCTTTTCCTTAGGTATATAAGGGTCGTAGGCCATTACTTTCATACCGAAAGCCTTAGCTCTTATTGCTACCTGTGAACCTATATTTCCGAGTCCTATTATCCCGAGAGTTTTTCCGTATAATTCTTCTCCCATAAACTTCTTTCTATCCCATCTATAGTTGAGTATGTTTTCGTGAGCTTTATGGCCGTTTCTCATTATGGTAAGCATATGCATCATAGTAAGCTCCGTGGCACCTATGGTGTTGGCTCCGGGAGTATTTACGACGAGGATACCCTTCTTTGTTGCTTCCTCGATATCAACATTATCGACACCTACTCCGGCTCTTCCGATAACTTTTAACTTTTCTGCCCTTTCTATAAGTTCTTTTGTTACTGGAGTTCTGCTTCGCGTAATAATCGCATCGAAATCTTTTACTTTTTCAAGCAGTTCCTCATAAGATATTTCAGGCTCGTTGTAAACCTCAACTTCGGGGTCTCTTCTAAGTAGCTCTATACCTTCAGGTGCTATCGGGTCTGTGATTAAAACCTTGTACAATCTTTTACCTCCGTGAAGGGAGTAAGAAATTAATTATATCTATAAGGGGGATACTAATTCAAACAAAATTGATTGAAATGAGGTTTTATCTTGAAGAGAATCTGGAAAAATTGGCGCGGTGGCTGAGATTCTTAGGGTATAGTGCTTATACTATAAAGGGTAAGATAGAGCTGAAAAAAATTCCTCCCGACGGTGTATTCATTACTACCTCAAGAAAGTGGTATGAAAAATTGAATAAGCTCGGTCTTCAAGCTTTTATTGTCCCGAGACACGATTTTGATATTCAACTCTGCAGTGTAATAAAACACTTTGGGCTTAGAACTGAACTGACCCTTAACCTATGTGCTTACTGTTCAAATCCTTTACTGGGAGTAGATAAGGAAAAGGTAAAGGAAAGAATACCTCTAAAGGTGTATGAAAAAGCTACGGATTTTACCCTTTGCCCAAACTGCGGAGCTATTTTTTGGAAAGGTTCCCATTTTAATCGTATGAAAAGAAGATTAGAGAAAATCCTAAAGAAGTGCTAAAACTCTATCCATTTCCTCTCGTGTCCTTTTTTCGGTAATAGCTATTAGTGTAGCATGGGAAAGTTCTTTAAAGAATCTCTTAAGAGGGAGTCCTAGAAGTATTTTCTCTTTAATAAGTTCTTTGTAAACGGTCTCTAAGTTTTCGTGCATCAGGGGAAATTCCCATAAATGTTTACCGCTAAATACCTCATTGAAACCCTTTTCTAAAAGTTTTCTCTTAAAGTAAACAGCTTTTGATAAACTCTGAACGGCAACTTCTCTGATTCCTTCCTTTCCGAGGAGAACTATGTATAGCAGGTTTGCAAGAGCTACAAGGCTCTGGTTTGTACATATATTTGAGGTAGCTCTCTCTCTTCTTATATGCTGTTCCCTTGTCTGGAGAACCAAAGTAAAAGCTTTCTTTCCTTCTAAGTCTTCTGCCAGCCCTACAAGTCTTCCGGGCATCTTTCTGACATGTTCCTTTTTAGTGGCGAAGAAACCTACATAAGGACCTCCGAAGGATAACGGAACTCCCATCTGTTGACCTTCTCCTACAACAATATCTGCACCGAACTCGGATGGGGGCTTGAGTATGGACAAGGCTATAGGGTCTGCAACAACTATCAAAGGGACATCGTATCTTTTTGCAATTTCACCTATTTCTTTGAGTGGCTCTATAAATCCAAAAAAGTTCGGATACTGAACTGCAAGAGCGTGAACTTTATTATTTTTCAGAACCTCTTCTAACCTGTTTAGGTCGACAGTTCCTTTTTCAGAGAAAGGAACTATTTCGATTTTATCCTTGTACCCTCTGAGGTAGGTATTTACGACAGCTCTGTAAAGGGGGTTAATAGTTTCAGGAAGAACAACTGTATCTCCCTTACCCTTTATTGCCCGTGCCATTAAGACTGCTTCAGCCAGTGCAGACGCACCATCGTACATCGAGGCATTAGCTACATCCATTCCTGTGAGCTCACATATCAGGGATTGGTACTCAAATATCGCTTGAAGGGTTCCTTGAGAAGCCTCTGCTTGATAAGGAGTGTAAGGGGTTAAAAACTCACCTCTATTGAGCATTTGCCATATTACCGATGGTATTACTCTGTCATAGGCTCCGGCTCCTATAAAGTAAACGGGTATATCTACTTCTTCAGATACCTTATCGAAGAGCTTCCTTAAATCTTCTTCGGAATGGGGCTCAGGTAGAGAAAATTTCTCGGAGAAAAGTTCAGAAGGGATATGGGAGAATAAATCTTCAATTTCTTTGAAACCGAGTTCCTCAAGAATTTTTTTTGTTTCCTCCCGGGAATGGGGTATGTAGCTCACTTTTCCTCCCCGTATCCTAATTCTCCTTCTATATCCTCTAGTCTTTCCATTACATCATCTATAATCTCCTCCTCCTCTCTCATTTCGATTTCTTCCCCTCTCTCCTCTTCCACTATTTCTTTCAAGTACTCCGCATAGTCTTCAGCTGTCATAAGGTCTTCAATCTCCGTAGGGTCTTTCATTTCAATTATGGCAATCCATCCCGCATCATAAGGGTCATCGTTTACCAATCCGGGTTCATCTTTCAAATCTTCATTTACACTAACTACTGTACCTGTAACAGGTGCATATACGGGAGCTACATTTTTTACTGATTCCAGATTTACTAAAGTATCCCCTGCATCTATCTCTTTATCTACTTCGGGTAAATCCACATAAACTATATCTCCCAACTGTTTTTGAGCGTAATCGGTGATACCGATCTGAGCAAGATCGTTATTTACTAAGACCCATTCGTGTTCCTTCGTATAGTAACGATCACCCTTAATTAGATAGTTATCGACATAGAAGTCTTCCATAATACACCTCCGCGAGAAGTTATCCACCGCTTACCGGAGGAATAAGAGCCACTCTATCATCTTCAGATATTTTATAATTATCTCCTACATATTCTTCATTTACAGCAATCCTCACAGAGCTGAGGATTTCTTTAGCTTCGGGATATCGTTCCTTTAATAAATCCCTAAGCTGACCTACAGTTCCTTCAAAAGAAATTTCTTCTGAATTCTTTCCCAATTTTTCCCTTAAAATCGAAAAGTATCTTATTTCTACCATAGTCTTTATATATAGACTTCAATCGTAGACAATTCCACCGCTAAGAAGATGTCCAAGCAATCCCGTCATATTCAAGTATATTTTGTCAAATTCCAGTCTCCAATAATCTCCTTCTTTCTCTAATTTCTTTTCTTTTACTTGTATGTGTTTCGATGTTTTAGATAACAGTTCAAGAAGAGCAATAGCATTTTCCTTTTTTCTGAGTTTACATGAGAATGTTCTGTAGACTTTGTGTTCCTTTTGGAATTGTTCTATTGCTTGGAAAAGTCCATCTATGAAGGCTTTCCCGAGTTCTTCGTAAAGGTGCTGAGTTCTTTCAAGACCTTCTTCCATCATAAACAAGACCAGTCTAAGAGTTCTATTGGTGTAATATTCGGGGGGGAGTTGAAGCATATTCTTTGCATTTACTTTTATATCCATTAAATTGGCATAGCTTGTTATGTATTTAACTCTTTTATTTCTTTCACTATCCTCTTTAAAAACTACTCCTTCTCTACCTTCCTCGTTATACTTTTTGAGGACTTCCTTTATCTTCTTTATATCTTCATCGCTTGATGTAAATCTTCCTATAACTTTAACGTGGGGCAAATTATATTTTTCTATTAGCTCCATCTTTTTCCCGTGGCTCAGAAATCCCAGTTCATTTTTTCTCATAAAATCGAATACAAAAATACGCACATCTTCCTCTATGTAAGGAGGACTTTCCTCTATATACGGATTTTCCGGACCAGCCACTTCTGCACATATGACCAAATCGGGATTTTCATCGAGTATTCTAAGGTCAATCAGGTCTTCCAGTCTATCGGTGGTAAAAGGACAAATAAATCCTCCTCTCGAAAGGGCGTAGTAGTTTTCTCCATATTTGAATATTCTCGTGTTATAGCCATCAACTTTTTCCTCTACCCAAAAGGGTGCTTCGAATTGCTCTTTTAGTCCTGTTTCCAACATAAAAATTCTTCCTATATGGGGATATCCCCATATAACGAAATCTTTGAATATAACGGTACCTCTGGGTATATCTTTGTAATCGTCATTAAATCTTAAATACTCAAGACCGAAAGCTTCTTCACTTCTTACTTTTTTCTTTTTTAGGGCATCTCTTACTATGTCAGGGCTAATCACTTGATTAAGGATACCACAAACTTCACTCCCTGAGCAAGGAATACCATAACATCAAACCGTCATGGGAACCTAAGCTGTCCTCGGAGGCTCTTTCCGGATGGGGCATCATTCCGAAAACATTACCTTCTTTGTTCATAACACCGGCTATATTGGATGCTGAACCGTTTGGATTGCTCTCATCGCTAACTCTTCCCTCTTCATCACAATATCTAAACAATATCTGTCCTCTGTCTTCCATTTGTTTCAGTTCTTCCTCAGTGACGTAATATCTTCCATCATGATGAGCTATAGGAATTCTTAAAATTTCCCCTTTGTCAAGTTCCCTGGTAAAGGCGGTACTGTCATTTTCTACACGTAAGTTAACCCATTTGCATATGAATTTTCTGTTTATGTTAGGAAGTAAAGCTCCGGGAAGGAGTTTAAGTTCGGTAAGTATCTGAAAGCCGTTGCAAATTCCTATAACGTATTTACCCTTTTGGGCAAACTCATAGATAGCTTCAGCAAGAGGAGTTTTAGATGCAAGAGCTCCCGGTCTTAGATAATCTCCAAATGAAAAACCTCCCGGTAAAATGACACAATCGTATTTGGAAAGCTCTTTTTGATTCCAAAATACAAACTCAACGTCTTTCTCAAGAACATCACGTATCACGTAGTAGGTGTCGTAATCACAATTGGACCCGGGGAAAACACATACGGCAAATTTCATAAAGATTGATTATAAAATGTTAAAGTGAAAATATATTTATCGGAAGAGGGGCTTTAATTATGAAAGTAGGTATAGTTCTGGGAACTAAGCCTTCCAATCCTCTTGAATTCTGGATTGGGGTAGAAAAGGGAAAATTCGTTCAACTGGATGATATTATAGTGGTTAACTCGAAAATAGATGGTTCCAATCGAGAGATAAAGTTCTACGGTGTAGTTCAGGAAGTTATAAAGTACCTTGAAGGGGTGGAACTGGTTTACGATGCCCAGCTTGTAAACAGTGGCGTCGTTCCCGCAAATCTAGCTTATATGGCAAAGGTTTCTGTCACGAGAATAGAACCTGAAATTTTTATTCCTCCTACACCCGGAGATTATGCCTACAAAGCTGAAGGTTTGGACTTTGAAAAAGCTCTTTATTACGACAATATGAAGAGGAAAATTCCCGCGGGGCTCACCAGAAACGGAAATGTGGTTTACCTTAACTACGATTTTATAAATGGAAGAGAAGGGGCACACATATCCATATCTGGAATGTCCGGAGTGGCGACTAAGACCTCCTACGCGTTGTTCCTCCTTTACTCTATATTCCAAAAGGCTGATGACAGGGGTAAAATCCACGGGATTATTTTTAACGTTAAAGGTAAAGACCTATTATGGATAGATAAAAAAAACAAAAGGTTTTCAAAGGAAGATAGAGAGGCTTTTGAAAAGTTAGGGCTCCCTCCTGAGCCGTTTAAAAACGTGGCTTTCTACGCTCCTCCTGAAATGGAATGGAGTAATGTTCCCTTATCAGGTGAAAGGAAAACGGGAATAAACGTATACAAATGGTCTATGAAGAATTTTGCAAGGGAAGGATTAATTAAGTTTTTATTTGCCGAGGGGGATGAGGGAACTTCTAATTTACACTACTTAATAGATAGAGTTTCCGATAAACTCAAGCAGTTAGCGGAGAGTAGTCCCACGGGAATACTTCTTGACGAGTACGGAAGGGAGATAAATTCACTAAATCAACTCTATAAAATGCTTCAGGAAATTCTGGAAGAAAGGGATAAGGATAAAGAAAGATTTAAAGAGTGGTTCGGCAATGCAACACAGGCAACGGTGTTCGCCTTCTTGAGACGTTTTGAACATGCAATGTATTACGTTAAGTCCTTTGTCCACGGAGAGGAAACAAAAAATATAAACTGGAGAGACCACCAGCTCACGGTAATAGATATTTCAGACCTTCACAGTATAGCAAAAATGTTTGTCGTAGGTTCTATTCTGAAAAAGATATTTAAGGAGAAAGAAGAGACGGGAAATCCCTACCCTAAGGTTTTTGTAGTTTTGGACGAACTGAATAAATACGCTCCTAAGGATAAGTGGAGTCCTATAAAGGACATACTTTTAGATATAGCTGAAAGGGGGAGGAGCTTGGGTGTGATACTTATTGGAGCTCAACAAACGGCAAGTGAAATTGAAAAAAGGATAGTGGCAAATGCTGCTGTGAAAGTGACAGGAAGGCTGGACAGTAGTGAAGTTCTTAGTAAAGAGTATGAATTCCTAACAGGGAATTTCCGTCAGAGGGCTATAATGCTCAAAAAGGGAACGATGATACTTTACCAACCCGATATTCCTAATCCTATAATGATAAAATTCCCATTGGCTCCATGGGCTACCAAAAGAGAAGAGGTGCAGGAGGAAATAAGTGTTCCGGAAGAGTTTAATCACTTTTAGTATCTTTATACTGCTTGTAAGCCTTGCATTCCCGAAAACCCTTGTAAAGATAAGATACGGAATCCACAAAGATAAAATAAGGCTGGTTCTTGGCCTCAATAAGCCCGTGAAGTACAGAGTATTTCGTATGGAAAAACCTTACAGGGTGGTTATCGATATCTTCGGTAAAAGGGTAAAGATACTTAAAATCCGACTTCCTAAAGGATTCAAATACAAAATAGGTAATCATAAATGGGGGAAGAGGATAGTAATAAAGCCTTACGGAAGGTTCAAAGTGAGAAGTTTTACACTGAAGAATCCGCCGAGGCTTGTCGTAGACTTGACAAAAGGTAAAAAGTTTAGATTTAAACCAAAATTTACTAAAAAGGTTATAGTTATAGATGCCGGACATGGAGGGAAAGACCCGGGAGCTATAGGCTGGAGGGGGATAAAGGAAAAATGGGTTAACCTTCAAATAGCCAGATATCTCGCTTATTACTTGAGGAAAGACAGAAGGTTTAAAGTCATCATGACCCGGTGGGGCGACTATTACGTTCCCCTAAAGAAAAGAGCTCAAATAGCCATTAAGAACAAAGCACATCTCTTTGTGAGTATACATGCGGATGCAGCTCCGCAAAAAAACCCTTACGCGCGTGGAACACAGATATTCGCTCTTTCATACAGAAGTGCCATAAAAAAGAAGAAGGAGATTGTTGGAAACAAGTATTATGCAAAACTGCTTATAAACGATGGAGGAGTCCATTACAGGAGTACCCGTATCATACTTACCGATTTGGCTTTTAGAGTTACATTGGAAGAAAGTGTAGAATTTGCAAAAGTTTTAGCTATGGAACTTAAAAGAAATTTAAGAAGAGAAGTTCATTTTAAAGGTATAAGAAGAGCCGGGTTTGCGGTGCTAAAAACACCGGGAACACCTTCAGTCCTTATAGAAGTAGGATTTATTACAAATCCCAGAGAAGCAAGGAAACTGATGAATTCAAAATTCCAAAAGAAAGTGGCCTACAGTATATACAAGGCTATTTTGAAGTACTTTAATCTGAGGGAAAAGAAATTTTCCTAGCAAATTCCGGATTTCTGGAAAGTATATACTTTACGACCTCCGAAGCTTTCTGCGGGTTCATATTGGCAAGAATTTCTCCTGCTTTCCTTTCCTTTAATCGCAGTAGCACCTCGGCGGCAAGCTTTGGCGGTAAATTTTCAATCATAGGAGCTATTTCATCCCCCGGAGCTTTTCCTATAGCTTTTACTATTTTTTCAACCCTCTTTTTTTCTTCTTCGGATAAAGCTTCGGACTTTAGAGCTTTAAGTTTTTCTTTTTCTTCTTTTAACTCCTGCAATTTCCGTTCAATAATGTCTAAAAGCGTTTTATAATCCTTTGATAAGTTATTTTCCAAATCCTTTTTAATAGATTTTTGAACAGCACTTTCCGAGAAAGTAAAGCCGAAAAAAAGGATACACACAGAAAGGATTTTCTTAAGCAAGTTTATAAAACTAATTTCCTGAATGGATGATGAAATTTCCCTTTTCAGGTTTTCCCTTTCCTTTTTTTCCTCTACTATCTCCAAAGCTTTTATCTCCCTCTTTACATCGAAGATTTCACCGAGGACTTTTCTCTCTTCCTCTTCAAGTTTCTTTATCTTTTCTTTCAAGTCGTTTATTTTCTCTGCAATAGCCCTTAACCTATATATACCTTCTATAGAAGAAATATGAATTCTTAGTTTTTCGTACTCCAAATACAATTCCTCCACTTTTCTTTCGAGCTTTATGCGCTTTTCCCGTAGTGTTCCTAAAGTCTTTTTTAACTCTTCTTCCTTCTTTTCTTTTATCTGTCTTACTTTTTCAAACATCTATCTTCGCATACTTTTTCCTACCCTCTTCAAATATATCGCCGCCGTAAATATCGTTTGCTACAACTACCGGAAAATCTTCAACGTATAACCTTCTTATAGCTTCCGTTCCCAAGTCTTCGTAGGCTATTAGCTCGGAACTCTTTATATGTCTTTGTAAAAGAGTTGCTACACCACCTACAGCAGCAAAGTAAACCGCTTTGTATTTCTTAAGGAGTTCCTTCACTTGTGGACTTCTATAACCTTTTCCTATCATTCCTTTTAGTCCGAATTTCAATAGATGTTCTACATATTTATCCATCCTTATAGCAGTGGTAGGACCCGCTGAACCTATTACCTGTCCGGGTTTTGGCGGAGTTGGTCCTACATAGTAAATTATTTGACCATGCAAGTCTATGGGAAGACTTTCACCTTTGAGTATAGTTTCAACCATTCTCTTGTGAGCAGCATCACGAGCCGTGTAAATATATCCGGTTATCAAAACTTTATCTCCCACCTTTAACTGCTCTATTACGTCATCCGTGAGAGGAGTAGTTATTCTTTTTTCCATAACTCTATTCTACTACCTTTATGTGTAATTCCTTCAATTGTTTAGTTTCAACATAATCGGGAGCATTCGTAAGAGGACATATTCCTCTCTGAGTTTTAGGAAATGCTATTACATCTCTTATTGAATCAAGTCCGAGCATTATGGCAACTATACGGTCCAATCCAAAAGCTAATCCTCCATGAGGTGGAGCACCGTACTTTAGAGCTTCTAAGAGGAATCCGAATTTTTCCTCTGCTTCTTTTTCTTCAATTCCTAGGAGTTTAAATACTATATCCTGCACATCTTTTCTGTGAATACGTATTGAACCACCGCCTATTTCCTCACCGTTTAAAACCATATCGTAAGCACGGGCTCTTACTAAGTGAACTAATTCCTTTTTCCTGTCGAGGTCATCAGTTTCTAAAGCTTCCTTCAATCGGGGGATATCTTCCTCTTTCGGCATAGTAAACGGATGGTGTAAAGCTACAAATCTTTCCTCTTCTTCATCCCACTCCATCAGAGGGAAGTCTACAACCCAAAAAATATCCCATTTATTTTCATCTATAAGACCGTATTTCTTTCCTATATGCAATCTAAGATTTCCGAGGATTTTATACACCGTTTCTCTTTTATCCGCGGAAAAGAGAATTACGTCTCCGGGCTGTGCCTGAGTTCTTTCTAAGAGTTTTTGAGTTTCCTCCTCCGAAAAGAACTTAACTATCGGAGAGGTAAGCTTGCCTTCTTCTACTTTTATCCAAGCAAGCCCTTTAGCGCCCAGACTTTGAACGTACTTAGTAAGCTCATCTATTTCTTTTCTTGAAAGATTTGAGTTTTTAAAGTTTATAGCTTTTACAACGCCACCGTTCTTTATCACCGCCTTGAATACTTTAAATTCTGTATTTTCAAAAATATCTGTAAGCTCAATAAGTTCCAACCCGAAACGTCTATCGGGTTTATCTGTTCCGTATTTTTCCATAGCTTCCTTGTATGAAATCCTTTCAAAGGGGGTTTTCAATTCTATTCCCAGTAGTTCCTTAAACAGTTTAGCTATAAGCTTTTCGGCAATGTCCATTACATCTTCTTCTCTTACAAAGGAAATCTCAAAATCTATTTGGGTAAATTCGGGTTGTCTATCAGCTCTTAAATCTTCATCCCTGAAGCACTTCACTATCTGGAAATATTTATCAAAACCCGCCACCATTAAAATTTGTTTGAAGAGTTGGGGAGACTGTGGCAGGGCGTAAAATTTGCCCGGGTGAAGCCTTGAAGGCACGAGAAAATCCCTTGCACCTTCGGGTGTAGATTTTGTAAGAAAAGGAGTTTCTATCTCTATGAAACCCTCTTCGGTAAAGAAGTTTCTCGTAATTTGGTAAACCCTATGCCTGAATATAAGGTTATTTTTCATGTTTTCCCTTCTTAAGTCTATGAACCTGTATTTAAGTTTTGTCTCCTCCGATACAGGAGTTTCTTCTTCAACCGGGAAAGGTAAAGGTTCGGATACATTGAAAACGAGGATTTTATCAGCAACCAGCTCCACGTATCCAGTTTTTAGCTTGGGATTTTCCGTTCCCTCCGGTCTTTTTCTTACCCTTCCTACCACTCCGATAACGTATTCGGATTTTAATTTATCAGCAATTTCATAAGCTTCGGGATTGTTCTTCTCCTCAACTACTATCTGAATTATCCCTTCCCTATCCCTTAGGTCGATGAATATAACCCCGCCGTGATGTCTTTTCCTGTGAACCCATCCGGCAAGATTGAGGGTTTTCCCTACATCACTGAGTGAAACCTCTCCGCAGTACTTAGTTCTTTTGAAATTTCCAAGGTCTGTAAGCATAAGAAATTATTTTAGGAAATTTCACCGCTTCAAACTTGACAAAAATATACTCAAGAAATATTATATAAGCAATAAAAAAGGGAGGTACAGGATGATAAGTGAAAATCTGTTTTCCGCAAAATCCTTGGAGTATCTGGAAAAGGCTAAAGAAATAGCAAAAGAATCCAAGGACACAAAGGTGGACACTGACCATCTTTTGATGGCATTTTTGCTGGATGAAAAATCTCCACTTTCCAAATTCATAGAAAAAAAAGGCATAGACAGGAAGGAATTTCTAAAAAGGGTAAGAGAATACTTAGAAAACCTACGTTCTCAGCTTGAAAAAGCAGTTGAAACAGAGGCTCAAAATCTTATAAATCTGAGAACCCAAATAATGGAAGTTAAATCCAATATCGGAAACATACAGTCCGAGATTTCCAGAATAAAAAGGGCAAAGGAGAAACTCCTTAAGGAAATAGATTACGCAAAGAGATATGGAGACTGGTGGACCTTGGAAACTTTGGAGCTTGAACTAAGACAGCTTGAATCTGCAGAAAAAAGTATAAGAAGACAATTAGAACAAGTGGAAAGAAGCTTGAGTACGGTATTCTCCTCCGAAGATGTGAAAGCTTTTTTTGAAAATAAACTCTCTATAGATGGTTTAATCAGGAAGGCATTGGAGAAATCTCCGCTCTTAGAACAAGTAAAGGAACTGGGAATTTCTCCCGACAGGATAACGGATAAAATTGCGGAAAGGGTTTTCGGTAAAAAACCAACTTTTGACTACAGCGAATATTTAATGCAGACCTTAGAGAAAGCTCAGGATAGAGCTATTTCCGAGGGTGAGTCTCAAGTTAATCCTTCCCACATAGCGGGAGCTTTAATTGAAGCTAAATATACTATTGCCGGTAAGTTAATAAATCAAGTTTTAGGAGGTGAAAAAGAAATGAAGAAAGATGTTACACAAGAACTTAAAGAAGAGGAAAAGTCCCCTCTTGAAAGGTTTGGCGTAAACCTCAACGAGCTTGCAAGACAAGGTAAACTTGACCCCGTAGTAGGAAGAGAAAGGGAAATAAACCAAGTTATAGAAATACTCCTGAGAAGAACGAAGAATAATCCCGTCCTTGTCGGAGACCCCGGAGTAGGAAAGACGGCAATAGTGGAAGGGCTTGCTCAAAGAATAGTAAATAAGGAGGTTCCCCCCGAACTCCAAGATAAGGAGATATGGTCCATAGATATGGCTTCTCTACTCGCAGGTTCTAAGTACAGAGGTGAGTTTGAAGAAAGGTTAAAAGCTCTGCTAGATGAAGTTAAGGAAAAAGGGAATGTAATACTTTTCATAGATGAAATTCATACTGTAATAGGTGCGGGAGCTGCGGAAGGTGCGGTAGACGCAGCGAACATAATGAAGCCCGCCCTTGCAAGAGGAGAGATAAGAGTAATAGGAGCAACTACAATAGATGAATATAGGAAGTATATAGAAAAAGACCCTGCTCTCGAAAGAAGATTTCAACCAGTATTTGTAGAAGAGCCTACAGAAGAACAAACCATAGAAATACTGAAAGGTTTAAGGCCTAAGCTGGAACAGTACCATAAAGTAAAAATATCCGACGAGGCTATAGAAGCTGCCGTTAAACTTACAAAGAGATACGTTACTTTCAGAAGACTTCCCGACAAGGCTATTGATGCATTGGACCAGACCGCAGCCAGAAAGAAACTAAAGGTAATAGGAACTCCTCCTGAAATTCAAGAGATTGAAAGAAAGATTAAAGCCCTCGAAGAAGAAATCATAGATGCAAACCTTAAAGGAGATTACGAAAGGGAAGCTCAACTTAAGATTAAAAAAGCAGAGCTGGAAAAGGAAAAGCAGGAACTTACACGGAAACACGGCAGTGTAGAAGCAAAAATCAACGAAATTAAGAAAAAAATAGGGGAGCTCGATGAAAAAATTAGAGAAACTGCAGAAAGGGGTGATTACGAAAAAGAGGCTGAATTGAAAATTGAAAAGATAAAGCTCGAAAAGGAACTAAAAGCTCTTGAAAATCAAAAATCTAAAGAGCTTGTAGTTACCTGGGACGATGTAGCTGAAGTAGTTTCCGAATGGACCGGAATACCTGTATCCAGACTAAGAGAGGAGGAAATGGAAAAACTTCTAAAATTGGAAGAAGAACTCCATAAAAGAGTTGTAGACCAAGAACATGCTGTTAAAGCAGTAGCGGAAGCGGTAAGAAGGGCAAGAGCAGGACTTAAAGATCCAAAAAGGCCGATAGCAAGCTTCTTGTTCTTAGGTCCAACGGGTGTAGGTAAAACCGAACTTTCCAAAGCTTTGGCAGAATTACTTTTCGGAGATGAGGATGCTTTGATAAGATTAGACATGTCAGAGTTTAAAGAGGAACACTCGGTTGCTAAACTGATAGGCGCTCCTCCCGGATATGTTGGATACGAAGAAGGAGGAAAACTTACTGAAGCGGTAAGGAGAAAACCCTATTCGGTAATACTCTTAGACGAAATAGAAAAGGCTCATCCCAGAGTTCTGGATCTATTCCTCCAAGTACTTGATGATGGAAGGTTAACAGATTCCCACGGAAGGACTGTAGATTTTAGAAATACGGTGATTATCATGACTTCAAATATAGGTTCTCAATACTTGCTAAATATCCCCGTGGATGCAGATGAGGAAACCCTAAATAGAGAATTTGAGAAGGCTAAAGAGAAAGTTATGGAAGAACTGAAACTATACATGAGACCTGAGTTCATAAACAGAATAGATGAAATAATTGTGTTCAAACCTCTTACTATGAGAGAGCTTTCCAAAATCATAGACTTGCTGATTTCCAATGTGAACAAGAGATTAGCAGAGAGAAATATCAAAATAGAACTTACGGAAGAAGCAAAAAAAGAGCTTGTAAGAAGAGGATACGACCCTGCATTCGGTGCAAGACCTCTTAAAAGAACAATTCAAAAGTATATAGAAACTCCCCTTGCAGATAAGATAATCCGAGGAGAAGTAAAAGATGGAATGACCGTAATAATAGATCACAGAGATGGAGAATTTATTTTCCTTCCCAAGGGAGAAGATGATGAGCAAAAAGTTGAGGTGTCTTCTTACTCAGAAGAGGATAAAGGAGGAAACTCCCAATAAAGTCGTAAAGGCTACCTCCTTCTTTTCCTCTTACTATTCCATTTTTGTATAAAATTAAAAGGAGAACTTTTTCACAATACTGATAAAACAGAATTGTTAATGTATTATTTCTTCTATATCACGGGGCGTAGCGCAGGTGGTAGCGCGCTGGCTTCGGGAGCCAGAGGTCGCCGGTTCGAGTCCGGTCGCCCCGATATTTGGACTATCTCTCATCTTTCTTTGCTGAAAAACTCCAGAAACCGAAGATACTATTAATCACTTGTCTTAACTA
>DQTK01000017.1 GCA_015662815.1 Aquifex aeolicus
CGGTAGCTCATAACATAGTAAATGACATAAGAAATAACCCAGATAGATACGCTCCGAGACTCTCCGCTATATGTATAGCGGATTTCGGTGAGGATGCTGAATTCTTCTTTGCAGACCCTGTAATTCCTCCCAGACAAAGAATCATAGCCAAAAGGGGTAAGTGGGCACATTGGCTTAAATTAGCCTTTGAAAAATATTTCCTATGGAAAGTAAGAAGTGGAAATATGACTCCTTCTTTTGAAGAGAAAGGACTTGAAATATTCTTAAAGGTTCATCCTATTGAGCTTTGTAAGGATTGTGAAGGTGCACCGGGTAGCAGATGCTAAGCTTTTTCCTTTCTTTTTCTTTTTTTCTTTTGGATAGTTAGTAAGTATTTAATTTTGTTTTAAATCTGCTTAATATTATTAAATGTGGTAAAAACTAGAGAAAAGATTCTGAAGGTTGGTGCGGAAATAATAGCCCATGATGGTCTAAGGAAGTTCACCGCTAAAAATCTCGCTCAGAAAATAGGTATCAGTGATGCTGCTATATTTAAGCATTTTTCTTCTATGAATGAAATAGCAGAGGAAATTATCCGTAGATATACAAATGAATGTATACTTCGTACAAAAGAAGCGGTAGCTCTTGATAGAAACTCCCACGGAGAAAATGGAGAAAATTCTGGAAGGTCATATGGAACTACTTGAAAGAACAAGGGGAATAATACCTATAATATGCTTCGAGTTTTCGCGAAGTGATAAAAGAAGTTTAAAAAGAAAAATTCATGAATTTTTAGAGGAGTACGGAAGTATACTTAAAGAAGTGATAAGAGAGGGAATAAAAAAAGGTTTATGCAAGCTAAGGCTTTCCAGTGGTTTTTAAAAGGAAAAAAGGGGAAAATGACTAGGGACCCTGAAACGGTTAAAAAGTTGATACTTTACGGATTGAAAAAATCTTAACCTCCCACTTTAAACATCTCTACCTTTCTTTTTCTGTAAATTTTATTTCTAAGTTCCGAGTATCTATCTTCCCTATTTTCCCAAATTTCCTTTATAAATTCTTCTAAATTTCCTTTTTTGGGTAGTTTGTATCCTTTATCCGAGAATAAACATGTGAAGATTTTTCCATCCGCAGATAAGCGAATTCTGTCGCAACCCTTACAGAAGGGTTTTGTAACCGATGCAATAATTCCGAATTCTACATTATCGTCTTTGTATCTGAACCTTAAAGCAGTATCTTCGGGCTTCTGGGGAAGTTGATAAAAGTGGAATTTTTTAGAAAGCCTGGCCAAGATTTCATCAGCACTTACCACTTTCTTATAGCTCCAATCGTTAACCGTTCCAACATCCATGTATTCAATAAATCTTAAGGTTATTTTTTTTCCCTTAAAGTAGTTGGCAAGTTTGATTATTTCCTCATCGTTATACCCCCTTATTATTACGCTGTTAACTTTTACTTTAAAACCCATGTCTCTCGCTTCTTCAATAGCTTCAAGGACTTCATAAAGATTTACATCCCTATTTACGATTAACCTGTTTTTTTTCGGATTTAGAGAGTGAATACTTACAGTAATCCTCTTAAGTCCTGCTTCTTTAAGTTCCCTTAATCTCTTCCTAAGAAACACTCCGTTTGTTGTGAGTGCTACATCTTCAATGCCTTCTATCTTTACAACTCTTTCAATGATTTCTTCTAAGTCCTTTCTTAAAAGTGGTTCCCCTCCCGTAAGCCTTATCTTCCTAACACCGAGTTTTACAAAGGTTTTAACTATCCCTTCAATTTCTTCAGAACTCATTAATTCATTTCTTTTCAAAAAACTGTAGTTCTTATCAGGGGGCATACAGAAATTACATCTTAGATTACACCTGTCGGTAAGGGATATTCTCAAAACTCTCAGAGGTCTATTTAATCTGTCCAGAAGCATTTTTCTTATCCCCTAAAATCCATTCTTTTCTTCCATCTTTGAATATTTCCTTTTTCCATATAGGGACTCTTTTTTTTGTTTCGTCTACGGCATATCTACAAGCTTTAAAGGTTTCTTCCCTATGTCCTCCAACTGTTAAAACTAAAAATGATGGTTCTCCTACCTTTACAACACCGAGTCTGTGATGTATGAAGACATCTTTAACGCCAAAAGTTTTTATAGTTTCCTCCCTTATTTTCTCCATTTCCTTTATAGCCATCTCTGGGTATGCTTCGTATTCCAGAGCTTCTATATCTCCATCCTCAGGAGCTCTTCTCGAGATTCCGAGAAATAAAACTTGTGCCCCGCAATCTTCGGGAATTTTATACTCCGATAAAATTCCATCTGCTCCGAACCATTCGTAACCTAAGTATACTCTGGGAATCATGATTTTCCTCTATATGACAGTTTTGTCATATATTATTTTAGAGCTGATTTTAAGATAATCAAGTAATTTTTATCCTATAAGGGCTTTTTTAAGAGTTGAGACAAGCTCTATTTTAATCAGCTGAGTATCACGTTTAATAAAATTCCTCTCTTTAAATATGAATGTTCTTTCGACACTGCCCGTTACTACTGCGAGGGCAACTTCGGGATAAGTTTTGAGCTTCTTCTTCGCATATAAGTTATTCAAGAATTTCAGGATTTGTTCTCCCGGGAGATGGGTAACCTGAGGATATTCTTTAAGTAAATGATAAAGGTTTAAAAACCTGTAGGATTCCGGTTTATTGAAGGCATAATCTATCAAGGTTTCTATTATATTTTTAAAAATTTCTTCTTCACTCTCACCTTTTTCTATAGATTTTGCAATAGCTTCTTTTAATTCAGTAGTTATTGAAATCAAAAGGTCGTGTATGATTTCATCTTTGCTGTTAAAGTGTCTATATATAGCACCTTCGGTAATCCCTACCTCCTTAGCTATATCTTTTACAGTGGTTTCCCTAAACCCTTTTCTGGAAAATAGTTTCAAAGCGGCTTCCAATATTTTTCCCTTAGTATCGGAACGCCTTTCTCCCATATTAAGCAAGTATACACGTATATTATTCAATACCAAGTTAATAAGAAATTTCTTATATTTATAAACTATCATGCCAAAAATAATACTTAACGGGGAAGAAAGGGAAATTCCAAGAGAAATGACGGTAATGGAGTTGCTCGAAGAAATAGGTATCAAATTTAGAGAAATTGGGTTAGCGGTTGCTATAAACGAAGAGGTGGTTCCAAAATCGGAGTATACAACCAGAAAGGTGAAAGAAGGAGATAAGGTGGAAGTTGTTCAACTCGTAGGAGGTGGCTAAAAATCCAATTGATTTAGATTTTTTGTGGAGGTGATTCAGATGCAAGACTGGGAAATGCTTTTACAAGACGATTACCTTGAAGTAGCTGGAAGGAAATTCAAGTCTAGGCTTATTATAGGTTCTGGAAAGTTTAAAGATTTCCAGCAGACTAAAGAAGTCCTTGAAGCTTCTGGAGCTGAGATAATAACTGTAGCCGTAAGACGGGTAAACATAACGGACCCAACGAAAGAAAATCTCTTAGACTATATAGACCCTAACAAGTATCTAATTCTTCCCAATACAGCAGGATGCTATACTGCCGAAGAAGCTATAAAGACTGCTATGATGGCAAGAGAAGCTACAGGTATAAACTGGGTAAAGCTGGAGGTTATAGGAGATAAGAAGACGTTACTTCCAGATATGGAGGAAACTTACAAAGCTGCGAAATTCCTAGTAAAAGAGGGATTTGTAGTACTGCCTTATATATTTGATGACCCTGTATACGCTAAAAAGTTTGAAGATATAGGGTGTGCAGCTGTAATGCCTCTCGCAGCTCCTATAGGTTCCGGATTGGGTCTGCAAAATCCCTACAACCTAATCTTTATAAAGGAATCTATATCCGTTCCTGTAATAGTTGATGCGGGAATAGGTAGTGCTACGGATATACCACCTGTTATGGAGCTTGGTGTTGATGGTATACTTACAAACACAGCTCTTGCCGAAGCAAAAGACCCTATAAAAATGGCTGTAGCTATGAAGTATGCAACAATAGCAGGAAGACTTGCTTACCTTGCGGGAAGAATGCCCAAGAGGACTTATGCAGTTCCTTCCTCACCTACAAAGGGAGTTCCCTTCAAAAGTTGAAGAATTTCCCGTGCAATTTCCTCAGGTTTTTCTTCTCCTTTTATTCTTATGTCCGCTCTTTCATAAATCTTCTTTCTCTGAAGAAAAAGCTTTTTAAGCTCTTGAACGGATTTAGCAAGCAGAGGTCTTTCTTTCGAATTTCCGCACCTGTCCAGAAAGGTTTCAAAGTCTATATCTAGAAACACGACTTTTCCTTTAATTTTCATAAAGTTCATAGCTTTTGGATTTGCTCCTAATCCTCCTCCCGTTGAGATTATTGCTTTTTCCTTTAAAGAAAGTTCCTTTAAGGTTTCAAACTCTAAGTTTCTGAAGTATTCCTCTCCCTTTTTTTGGAATATTTGAGGTATAGACATTCCTTCTTTTTTAACAACTTCTTGGTCTACATCGAAGAAAGGGTAATTAAGAAGATGAGAAAGGAGTTTCCCTACAGTGCTTTTTCCGCTACACATAAAACCTACCAGAAAAATTCTCATCTTTCTACCGTTCCTTCTTCGTATCCTCTATAATCTGTAATTCCATAGTGACAATCTTTACAACTTAGACCGTATCTTTCTGCTATCCTTTGGTGTCTTGAATGTATGTCTGCGAGGGGTTCAAACTTCCTGAGTTTTGGAACGCCGATTCCTTGATGGCACTGAAAACAAGTTATCATAGCTTTTCTCCATAACTTCTTTGCTTTTTCTTTATCCTTATTTTCAAGAGCCTTTGGAAGTTCTCCATACATTATTCCATTTCTCTTCTTTATAACTTTTTTGACCTCTTTGGGAAACTTTGCCATCATAGGGGCTACGATGGACATATTTCTTCCGCATGCATGGACACCTCGGGGGTCTTTGAGTATATCGAGAGCTGCTATAAAATTCTCATGTTCTATCATTCCTCTTACTCTTACCCAGTTAAAGAATGTGGAGTAAGCTCCTGCTTTGAAAGCTATTATTCTGTCCGCTAGGAATTTTGCCGCCTTTATAACATCCTTTTCATCTTTTCCGCCTACTATGAGTATTTTCCTTCCTTTTTTCTCAATTACTTTAAGTGAAGGTCTATCAAATTTTAAACCCAGTTCCCTGACTATTTTGTTATTAGTCCCGACTACTATGAGGTGTTTATCCTTGTACTTTTCCACCTCTCTATCAGTTATAAGGAGTTTCGGTATTTTACCTTCTTTAACCATTCTAGGGTTTAGCCCTATTCCTTCTGTCCATTGTCCTAAGAAAAAGGCTATTCTTGCTGCAGAAGATAGTATTTTCTTACTTTCGTTTATACCGTAAACTATATAAACATTTGGAATTGCTACATCCTTAGTTTCAGCCGGTGTGCCTTTCCACGCCGTTGTGTACTTTATATATGGAAACTTTTTTACTTCTTTAAAATCTATGTATATTTGAGAAGCAATAGCCAGACTGTGTAGAGCAACTAAGGTTAATAAGGTTTTTTTTACCATTTTCCTCCTCCTCCTCCTGAAAATTGTATTATATTAATTCTTTGTGAATTACGGGGCGTAGCTCAGGTGGTAGAGCGTCGGCTTTGGGAGCCGAAGGTCGCCGGTTCAAGTCCGGCCGCCCCGATATTTGGACTATCTCTCATCTTTCTTTGCTGAAAAACTCCAGAAACCGGAGATACTATTAATCACTTGTCTTAACTAAAATCAAGCTTCTTAATTTCCTTATCTCTATCTCCCAGAACATTGATTTTGTCTGTGCTATTAGCCAAGCAAGAGTTGACACTGAAACAGGGTCAAAGCTAAGTCATCTGGATTTAGAAAAACCTGTCCTGGATAATAGGATTGTTTACTTCTTGCTCCAAAACTTGATAGTTCTCTTCTCATCTCATGCAAAACTTTAGTAAGAATAATGGCATATTATAAACTCTTTATATAAAGAAACCTCAATAAATTATAAGTAAAATTAAAATCTATAATATAAGTAAAATCTATCAAAAAGTGGATATTCACTAATGTTTAATAGCACATAAAAAGGAGGTGTAGAAAGTTATGAAAAAAGAACTGTTGGTAATCAGTTCTATTTTAACATTAGTTCCTCTTTCCTTTGCGACTAATGGAGACAATCTGATAGGAATAGGTCCAGCTTCCCGGGGAATGGGAGGAATAGGGACGGGAACGCCCGTGGGACCCATTGACTCCATATTCAGAAATCCTGCTTGGATGAGCTACTTCAACACAAAAAAATTCTTCTTAAGTTTCGGTGGAATACTCTTTATGCCCGATGTAAAGGTAAGTTCGAAGATGCTGGTAGATGATAATCCTTCAACACCTTCTACAGGTATGTACATGGCTACCAATGGAAAAGTTAAAAGCAATGCAGATACTTTTATGGTTCCCGAAGTTGGGATAGTGTATAAGGTAAATGAAAGACTTGCTTTGGGTATAGGTGCTTTCGGAGTATCTGGAATGGGTGTTGATTTTAGAGATAAGCAATTGATAAATGTAAGTTCTCCCGGAAAACCGCCTTACTATTCAAACGCTTTGTCCAAAATGCACACTACATTCCAGTTCATGAGATTAACTCCTGCAGTGGCTTACAAAATAAACGAAATGATTGCAATAGGTGCTGCTCTTCACATAGCTTGGGGTTCACTTGATATGGGAGCAGAAATGTGCGAATTTGATGATGGTGATAAAGATGGACTACCTTCACCTACAAGGTGTTGGAACGCTTCCGGTGGTCAGTCACAAGATTTTGGTCTGGGTGCAAGCATAGGAGTTGCAGTAAACTTCGGAGACTTTATATACTGTGGTCTGTATTATCAATCTCCCGTTTCTATGAAGTATAAAAATGTTTTTGATTCAAACGGTGATGGAAAATATGAGGATATGAAACTCCAGCAACCCCAAGAGTTTGCAATAGGTTTAGGGGTAAAGCCTCTGGAAAATCTAAAAGTGGGTTTTGACGTGAGGTGGATAGACTGGTCTGGAGCCGACGGTTACGGAGATTTTGGATGGGAAGACCAATGGGTATTTGCAGTAGGTACGGAATATAAACCGATTGATAACTTGACTCTAAGGATAGGTTGGAATTACGGAAAAACACCTATAAGAGATAAAAGTAACCTTGACCCAATGACTCCTAAAAATAGCATTCCTAACCTTGATAAAAAGTTTTCGGATTTTGAACTTTACTGGTTTAACTTAGTAGGATTTCCTGCTATTGCAGAACATCACCTTACTTTAGGCCTTAACTGGAAGATAACACCTAATTTTGATATAGACTTATCTTACGTATATGCTCTTGAGAGCGAAGTAACAGCTAAGGCTGCCTACAACGCCGGAGAAGTATCCGCCAAAATGGTTCAACATTCCATCGGTATAGGTTTAAACTGGTCCTTCTAACCTTTTTTTCCTTTCAAAACTTTTTTTAGAGCTATTCTGAGAAATTCTAAATCTTCGTCCGTGTAGTTAAGGGAAGCTGTTAATCTTAACCTCGCTTTTCCTTTTGGCACGGTGGGATATCTTATAGCCTGTAGAAAAATACCTTCTCTTAAAAGGGAATTTCTAAACTTTAAAGCCTCTTCTTCTCGATAAATCATTACGGGGATTATCGGAGTTTCAAAGTATTTAAATTCAAGATGGAGTTCTTTAAAAATCTTGATTAATCTTCTTTCGATTATTCTCAGGTTATCTATTATATGGGGATTATTTTCAACGATTTCTAACGCTTTTTTCACTCCTGCACAAACATTAGGAGGTAGTGATGTGGAAAATATTAAACTCCTTGTTCTATTTACCAGAAATTCTATCAGAAGTTCAGTTCCGCATATAAATGCTCCATATCCTCCCAAAGCTTTTGAAAGAGTACCCATAACGATTATGTAATCTTTATGATTAAGTCCGAAGTAGTCTAATCCTCCCTTTCCTATGGTTGCTGTAGAGTGTGCCTCATCTATGTAAAGCATACAGTCGTATTCTTCACATATTTTCGTTAACCTCCTTAAATCCGCTATATCTCCATCCATACTGAAAACTGTATCGGTAATGATTAAAACTTTTCTGTAATTCTTTCTGTTCTTTTTTAAAAACTCTTCTACGCTATCGTAATCCATGTGCTTGAATACCTTTTTATCAGCTTTTGAGAGTCTAA